>JBJTNH010000088.1:0-9954 GCA_046073945.1 Aquirufa sp.
ATAAACCTACATAATTATGCAAAAAACTATTTTCATCCTTGGGGTATTATTTACCATTACGTTTTTGTTATTTACTTATTGGCAATTCAATGACCCAGATCCAATTTTATGGGTACCTATTTATGGGATAGCCACTTATTCATCGCTTCAAGCTGTCAGAAACAAAATTAATCCAGAATTAATGTTGGTACTTCTAGTTTTATCTTTTTCAGCTGGCCTGCAAACTTGGCTTCAAATGGATGCTTGGGAAGGCTTTTTAACAGACGGACTAAGTATGAAAACACATAATCAGGAATTAGCCAGAGAGGCTGTTGGATTATGGATTGCTTCGTTTTCTTTTTTAAGTTTTTATGGATTATCAAAATTCTAACATTATGCTACCATTAGGATTTGCTTCTGCTATTTTGCCTCATAAAAGTTTACAAGAGGTCTTGGATTTTGCTCAAGAAAAAAACTTTGAATGCGTAGAGGTAATGTGTTGGCCAACCGAAAATGAAGACAAGAGAAGATATGCTGGAGTTTCTCACATTTCAGTTGATTCCATTACCGAATCTGAATTAAATACCTTAAAATTTAAACTAGCAGCCCATCCAACGAAAGTTTCTGCATTAGGATATTATCCTAACCCCATGGATCCCGATCCTGCCAAAGCAGAATTTTATCGTAATCATATTAAGAAAATCATTCGAGCCGCAGCAGCGCTTGAAATACCTGTTGTAAACACATTTATTGGAAGAGATTACACAAAAAATGTCGATTATAACATACACCAATTTAGTGAGGTTTGGCCTGAAATCATCCAATTAGCTGATGAATTAAATATCAAAATTGGAATAGAGAACTGTCCCATGTTTTTCACTGACGATGAATGGCCAGGCGGTAAAAATATCGCAACTACACCAAAAATTTGGGATCAATTATTTAACATTATTCCTTCTTCGAATTTTGGATTAAATTATGACCCATCCCACATGGTATGGCAAATGATGGATTATTTATATCCCATTTATCACTATAAAGAAAAACTACATCACATTCACTTGAAAGATGTAAGAGTTTACAAAGATAAATTAGACCGAGTTGGAATACTTGCAAATCCATTAGAATACCATTCCCCTAAAATTCCTGGACAAGGAGATATACAATGGGGAAAATTTATTTCTGCCTTAAATGATGTTAGATACCGAGGACCGATTGTCATTGAAGTGGAAGACAAGGCCTATGAAAACAATGAAGCAGACATCGAAAAAGCGATTTTATCTGCAAGAAATCATATAAAAAGCGTGATGATGTAAGAGATGAGGTAAGAGGTAAAACTTTTCTCTCTCCTCTTTTCTCTTTTCTCTTTTCTCTTTTCTCTTTCCTCTTTTCTCTCTTTATTTAAAGTGCTGGCACCATACGCACATTTGCATCAATCGCATTTGAACGATAAGTACGAGAACCTTTGAAGCTAAATTCAGTTTCAGTAATTCCTAGTACAGTTCCTGAACCATCTAATAAGAAATTATTCGTATCTGAAACTAATAAATCAATCTCATTTGATCCTAATTTCCATTTGCCAGTCGCAGTACTATTTCCCGTATTATCAATCGCAAAAGCTGTACCATCCGATTTGAAAGTCACTCTCACTTTGGATAAATCATAAGGAGAACCTTCAGGAGTTTTACCTCTTAAAAATACCTGGCCTTGTAAATAACCTGAAGCATTTACTTCTTGAATCATCCATACCTTAGAAACTAAAATTTCAGTTTTTGTCTTCGGACCACTGACAGATTCCTTACAAGAAAGAATGGAAAATAGGGATAAAATATAAATGATAAATTTTATTGGGCGCATTTTAAAAAAAATTAGATTACAAATTTAATGAAAATAAATAAAAAGAGGTGAGTTTGTGACCCACCTCTTCGTCTAAATTTAAAATGATCAATTATTTCTTAGGTCTAGCGAAAATTGCTGGATCAACACTTGCATTTAATTCTACTCCTGTAGTATCTATTTGCATCATTCCTCCCATCGGACTTGCTGCCTCAACAGTAAAAGGGAAATACAAACCATCAACAGCTTTGTAATTAGAAAAATTTGTTTCTGTATCAATTTCTTGACCATTTGCTTTAACTTTTCCTGTCGTTTTCAACACAAAATAAGTAGAAGCTGAAACATACACTTGCATGGTCTCTCCCGAAGATTTAGTAACAGTTAGAAGAAAAACATCTGCTCCATCCAACTTTTCTTTGCTTACCAATTCAATTTTAGAACCTGCACTTTTAGCTGCAGACAAAATAGAACCTAATTGCTTTTGAGAATCAGCCATTTTGATTTGTTCAGCAGGCATATCCTCTGCTTCACCAGTTCCTCCCATCATTGCTGGGCGAATCATCCATCCTTTGTCTCCCTCGATAGCCGTAATGATTTTATTCCCCATCACTTCTACTTCTGTGCGGAAAGCCTTTCCAACTAACAAAGTAGTTTTTGATTCAATATCCATTCCTTGGACAGAAAACTTGTTTTTAACAATCGCCGATTTAATAGATGCCCATTTTTCAGGACTTCCCATTGCGGCTTCATGCTTAACTAAAATCTCTTCAGTGGTTTGAGCATTTAACTGATTAACAAATAGAGTAGATACTCCAAAACATAAGCTTAAAATAATTTTTTTCATGTGTGTGGGTTGTTTAATTTTTTAGAAATATAGATAGAAAAGTTAAAAATATCTAATTAAAAACATATTTGGAAATAATCCATGATGAGTGGTAAAAATTATCAAAATCCGATTTACTAACCCAATTTTGACTTTTTAGGTAAGGCACGAATAGAAATCCCTAACCCTACAAAAACCAATATTCCTGCCACCAAAAATGCAGCCCCTGGAAATTGAAATGGAGCCTTATCACTTGTATAATAGGCAAAAAGATTGGATGCTACAAGTGGCCCAAAGATCGTTGTAATCGATTGTAAACTTGTTAATCCACCTTGTAATTCCCCTTGTTCATTAGCTCCTACTTGCTGTGTAATCAAACTCTGTAAAGCTGGACCAGCCAATCCACCTAATCCAAATGGAATCATGAAAGCATACATCATCCAAGATTTGGTAGCTAATGCAAACAAGACAAATCCCAAACCATACAACAACAATCCAAAAATAACGGCATTTCTCTCACCCACTTTTGGAAGAATAATACGATTTAACCCACCTTGAATAATGGCAACAATTAGACCAACAAATGCTAAAGAATAACCCACTTCGGTGGGAGTCCAATTAAAAACCTTCATAGTAAAATAAGACCATGTACTTGGATGAGCTTGCCCAGCTAATTGCAAACAAAAGAAACCCCCAACCAAGCTAGCAATCACCGGATATTTAGTCAAATGCTTTAATGAGCCCAATGGATTTGCTCTACTCCAATCAAAACTTCTTCTATTCGATTTTGCTAAAGATTCAGGTAACACAAAATAGCCATACAGCGCGTTGACAAAGGTTAATACAGCTGCCGCATAAAATGGCACTCGAACGCCGTAATGACCTAACATCCCTCCTACTGCGGGTCCAATAATGAATCCAATTCCAAATGCGGCTCCTACTAAACCAAAGTTTTTAGCACGATCTTCAGGTTTCGAAACATCTGCAATGTAGGCTTGCGCAGTTGTAAAACTAGCACCCGTAATTCCGGCTAATAATCGACCAACAAATAACCAAGTAATATCAGGCGCATTGGCTAAAATTAAATAATCAATGGAAAAACCGAATAAAGATGCCAAAATAATAGGCCTCCGACCAAAACGATCGGATAAGCCTCCTAGAATGGGAGAAAAGAAAAACTGCATGATGGCATAGGAAGCCATTAACCAACCAGAATATTGTGAAGCTGTACTTAAATCGCCCCCCGTAAATCCTCTAATCAATGTCGGCATGATAGGCACAATTAAGCCTATTCCTAACACATCAATCACCAAAGTGATAAAAATAAATCCAATCGCAGGGTTTCTCTTACTCGACATACATATTAATTTGCCTGCAAGATACTAAAATTGGTAGCTTATTTTATCTCTTAAGAAATTTCTGCTAGTAGTTCCACACTGTAAAGGTGTTTTAGTCGGCGAAGGAACACCATCCAACTCTACAATAGCCCAACCTTTGAAATTAATTTTTTCCAAATTTTTGAAAACATCCACAAGATTTACTTTACCTTCTCCCAACTCTACGAATTTATACGATTTAGGATTCGACTCTTGCCCTTTGATTGGCGATTCAACATCTTTGATATGTAGACTATGTAAAATCTTTTTGTATTTCAACACAGCCTCAGCTGGATTTCCTCCTCCTTGAAAATAATGCGCCACATCTAATTCTAATTGAATTTTAGAAGCGTCCATGTGCTTTACAATGATGTCAACTTCCTCTGGAGTTTCTCCCCATTGATTCATGTGATTATGATAAGTTGCTTGAACACCAAATTCTTTGGTTTTAGCACCAATTTCATTCATAACCTCCGCTAAACGAATTAATTCCTGTTCGGTAGGAATTTGATCCTTTTTCCTCAATGAATTGGTCAATTGAATGGCATTCCCGCCCAAAGCTTTCACAAATTTGGCATGGTTCACATGTTGTTGAATACTAGCTTCCACTTTAGCAGGATCAACTTCTACATTTCCACTTGAAAACATCACTAATTGTAAACCTGATTTATCTAAAGCAGCTTTTAATTCTTCTGGCTTGTCTTTAAATGGTGCATAGGTATTAGCTCTTAATTGAATTCCTTTGAATCCCAAAGAAGCTATTTCTTCTATAGCTTGCAAATCTTTTCCACCCCATGTAATGGCAGAATAACCTAATTTAAAATTTTGCTTAAATGTCACAGATGGCAGACTCGCCACTAATGCAAACAAAGAACTGTTTTGTAGAAATATTCGTCGATTCATCATAGGTTTAGATTTTTAACTAAAAGTCAAATATCTAAACTATTTACTGATTCCCAAACGCAAATAATCAGCTAAATCCATTAAATGATCCGTTCCCAAATAATCTGCTCCTAAATCATAAAATGTTTGATAGGATAATAAGGTATCTGGTGTAGCCCATAAACGTACTTTCCGACCCTGAGCATGCACTTTATCGATGTAATTTTTCAATTTTGCTTTCAATTCTGCTGACATGGGTTTTTGACCATCCCAAATTCCAAATTTATAAAAAGCATCGCTTTCCAATTCCACTTTTTTATCAATTCCAGGACCATAATTTTCATTAGAACGTCCATCAAAAGTGATAAATGCAGGTGCCAGAATAAAATCTTTCACAGCAGGGCGATTACCGGAAATAACAATACGCAAGCCTCGTTTTTGAATCAAATCAGCATAAGGTTCCAAAGCCTTAATAATCAATGGCAAAGTTTCTTCGGAAGAAGTTTTGCAATCAATTAAAAACTGATGAAAATTACCTTGCTTATCTTCTTTCAACACATTGACGATGGGCTCTAAGTAAAGTGATTTTAGAGTTCTATCTGCTTTCAAATCTTTCACATCGTGTGCAACCAACAATTCACCATTGACGGCATATACATCGGATTCAATCGATCCAAAACCTAAATTAAACGCTTCAAAAAATGGCTTTTGATGTTCATAATCATTGTGCGCATGAGCTCTCCTCAGTGGATTTTGAGCCCATGAAATTTGACTAAAAATCAAAAAAACGAATACTAAAAGTCCATTTTTCATTGCATTATTTCTTTAAAAAATCACCTGAGACAATTCGATTTTTAGGATCAACTGGACGATTATACAAGTAAGCATATGTCTCAATTTCTTCACCTTTTACTTGAACTTTCACACGAGTTCTAACAAACAAACTTTTATCCAAATTATCCTCATCGAATTCTTCGTATTCATCCAAAACGTTCAACAATTTGATTGTATTAGATAATAAATACAATTCACCAATCACTTGGTCGGTAGAATTTTCAGAAGCTACAATACCTGGATATTCGTCCAATTGATACATTTGTCCTTGATAGGTCGCCATTCCGACATAATCTGAGTTTCTTGCAATCAAGCGATGTAAGTCGTTGCCACAATCTCTTCTCAATGTACCATAAACAAACAAATACTCATCCACATCTGGCTCAGGAAGTTTCGCTTCTTCCAAAGTCAAAACTAAATCTTCTTGTTCTACTACAGTTCCTTCATTTAAAACCACATTCCCTATAATTCCTTCAAATGGAGCAGAAACAATGGATTCCATTTTCATGGCTTCGATGACATAAAGCGGTGCATTTTTCTTTACCTCATCTCCTGGTTTAACCAAAATACGACTCAATCGGCCTTGCAATGGTGCACCGATGTCGCCTTTTTGTTTGGCTTTGACGTGCTGAGCACGTTCAACTTTGATATTCTTATCTAATATTTTTAAACGTCGAGCTTGACCATTTAATTCAAAGGTAATATTTCTCAAACCTGACTCATCAGGATCTGACATGTACAAGTATTTAACAATGATGGTTTTACCAGGCTCGATGGTAATCATTATTTCTTCGTCCTGCTTCAATCCATACAAAAATGCAGGGGTTGGCATGGCAGATAAATCACCGTAAAGTGCTTGATTTTTATAAAAATCTTCGTACACTTTTGGATACATTTTGTAAGATAAATAATCAAAAAATCCACCTTCATTGTCAGGGAATTTCAATTGAAACGCTGCAAAATCTTTCTCAAAATCAATTGGCGCTAATGTATCATTCGGCCTGCCTTCCATTGGAGACTCTCCTTTTAATACAATTTCCTGTAATTGTTTCGGGAATCCTTGATAAGGTTGTCCTAATCCACCTTTAAAAAAGTCTTTAACAGATTCAGGGAAAGATAAAGTCGAACCCTTGGCATAAACGTCTTCAGCAGAAAGGCTATTTGCCGTCATAAAGATGGCCATATCTCCAACCACTTTTGAAGAGGGAGTTACTTTTACAATATCTCCAAATAATTTGTTAGCCTCAGAATAATTTTCTTTCAACAATTCAAATTTATCACCCACACCTAAAGCAATGGCTTGACCACGCAAATTGGTGTATTGTCCACCTGGTATTTCATTATTATACACCTCAGCCGTACCTGCTTTCAATTCTGATTCAAAAGGAAAATACATGGCACGCACAGCCTCCCAATAATTGGAATATTCATTCATTCGATCTAAATCCAATTGACTGTCGGCAGGATGACCTTGCATCATAGCAACCAATGAATTTAAATTCGGCTGAGAGGTTAATCCAGACATGGCAGCTAAAGCCCCATCTACTACATCAACTCCCGCCTCAATGGCTTTTAAATAAGTAGCAGATTGAACCGATGCCGTATCGTGTGTATGCAGATGAATGGGAATAGCTACTGCTTTCTTCAATTCAGTCACTAATTTTTCAGCTTGAAACGGACGTAAAAGTCCAGCCATATCCTTAATTGCCAACATATGTGCACCAGCATCTTCCAACTGACGCGCCATATCCAGGTAATATTGCATGTTGTATTTTTCATTGGTAAATACATCGCCTGTATAACAAATAGCGGCCTCAGCAATACCAGGAGTTCTTTCTCGAACTGCTTTGATGGAAACTTTCATTGCATCAATCCAGTTCAATGAATCGAAAATACGGAACACATCAATTCCTGCTTCAGAAGATTTCTCTACAAATTTCTCGATTAAATTATCTGGATATGCGGAATATCCAACGGCATTGGAACCCCTAAATAACATTTGAAGTAACATATTAGGCATTGCCTCTCTAAATTCTTCTAAACGTCTCCACGGCGACTCATGTAAAAAGCGCATGGCAACATCGAAAGTTGCCCCGCCCCATACTTCCATGGAAAATAGATTTGGAAAAGATTTAGCAAATCCAGATGCCACGGCCAACATATCTTGAGTTCTTACTCGCGTAGCCAACAAAGATTGGTGCCCATCGCGGAAGGTCGTATCTGTAAAAAGCACTTGCTTTGAATCGCGAATATGTTTAGCAAATTTCTCAGCGCCCATTTCCATCAACAACTGCTTATGACCACGAGGGAATTCCGTTGTTTCATCAAAAGCAGGGATAATCGGAACACGGAAAGCAGTGCTTGGTTTTACCTTCACATCAGGATTTCCATTTACAATCACTTCTCCCAAATAACGTAAAGCCTTGGTTGATCGATCACGAGTTGGACGAATATTAAATAATTCTGGATGATTCGCGATGAAAGGAACTGTACAATTACCTTCTTGAAAAACGGGATGCGTAATAACGTTTCTTAAAAAAGGAATGTTAGTCTTTACCCCACGAATTCTAAACTCCGACAATGCTCTATTCAAACGCTCAGATGCTCCTCTCAAGGTTCTACCTTTGGCAGAAACCTTCACTAACATTGAATCAAAATAAGGAGAAATTTTCACTCCAGGATAAGAAGAACCTTCATCCAAACGAATGCCGAAACCTGCAGCATTTCGATAGGCGATGATTGTACCAAAATCCGGTTTAAAACCATTGGAAGGATCTTCTGTAGTGATTCTACATTGAATCGCAAAACCATTTAAAGGTATTTTTTCTTGACTTTGAATAAAAATACCTGGATCAGATAATCGGTAATTTTGTGCAACTAATATTTGTGTACGAACAATATCAATACCCGTTACCTCCTCTGTAATCGTGTGTTCTACTTGAATACGAGGATTTACTTCGATGAAATAAATATTTTCATCTTTATCGACAAGGAACTCAACGGTTCCTGCATTGTAATAATTAACTGCCTTTCCGATGGAAAGTGCATAGGCATATAATTTTTGTTTGGTTTCTTCTTTTAGGCCAAAAGAAGGAGCAACTTCCACCACTTTTTGAAAACGTCTTTGAACCGAACAATCACGCTCATAAAGGTGTACCAAATTTCCATGTTGATCACCCAATAACTGCACTTCAATGTGCTTGGGATCATCAATGAATTTTTCAATGAATAAAGTATCATCACCAAAAGCATTTTTTGCCTCATTTTTAGCTTCAGAGTGGGCTTTTTCTAATTCTTCTTCTGTTCGAACAACACGCATTCCACGACCACCACCACCGGCAGCAGCTTTCACCATTACAGGAAAAGTAATGCGTCTTGCTTCTGATAAGGCATTTTCATAGACAGAAACATCTCCATCAGAATCTTGAATCATAGGAACATTTGCTTTCAAAGCAGCTTCCTTCGCTTTTACTTTATCGCCTAAAGCATTCATTGCTTCAGGAGATGGTCCAACGAACACAATTCCTTCTTCTCTGCATCGAGTAGCCAAACCTACATTTTCAGACAAAAATCCATATCCAGGATGGATAGCATCAATTTTCTTCGATTTACAAAGTGAAATTAATCCTTCAATATCCAAATAAGGTTTCAAAGGCTCATTGTCTTTACCAATTTGATATGCTTCATCTGCCTTGTAACGGTGCAATGAATAACGATCTTCGAAGGTATAAACAGCAACCGTTTTAATACCTAACTCCGATGCGGCACGCATGATTCGAATGGCAATTTCACCGCGATTCGCGATTAGAAGACTTGAAATTTTCTTTACGTATGATTTTGGCATAATACTTCATTTAATGCATTATAACAAAAATGTAAAATAAATTGGAAAAATGATACACTAAGTTCAATTTTATTCTTAAAATATTAAAATTTTACAATTATTATCGGGTTCGTTACCAAAAAAACAAAATATTCATGCTCTCTAAAATTTAGAGTGATTATTTTATAAAAAAATAAACAAGATTGTACCATTACAAAACCATAAATTGCGAACCCTTCCCTATAATTTTGTTATCTTGCCATTTGAAATTTTTCGAGAACAAAACATGAGCGATAAAAAGCCTATCATTGGCATTTCTTTGGGTGATTACAATGGCATTGGACCAGAAATAATATTAAAAGCCTTGAGTAGTCCAAGAATTTTAAATTGGTGTACTCCTG
>JBJTNH010000089.1:0-12898 GCA_046073945.1 Aquirufa sp.
GACGAGCTAGCGAAAGGCAGAAAAATGGATAAAATTTTGCGGATTGTTTAAAATTGGTCTGAAATTTTAAAACTATTTCCAAGTGATTTCGTGTGTATGGCAGTTATGGGATGGTAAAATGCTCTCCCTTTCAGATTATTCTACCACTAATTTTCGAATGTCCTTTCCCACTTGAATAAAATAGATTCCAGCACTCAATGAATGAATATCAGAAATTTTATAATCATTGATTGCATTAGGAATCTGTGATATTTCTTTCTCAAATACGATTCGCCCCATAGAATCTATTATCTTAACACCAACTGCCAGTTGGTTATCTGCCTCCCAAGAAAGATGAATGACATCCCGTGAAGGATTGGGATAAATAGTTAAAGCCGAAACGCTTTCTTTCTCTATTCCTAAAACTTGGAAATTGGGAATATCCCAAGGAACTAAATTCAAATTTTTATTATTCCATTCTTCGTTCACAAATAAGTGAAATTCTCCGCTCAACAGGTTGATAGGCAAAGTGCTTTGACTAACATCAAACGATTTCCCCGTGAAATAATCATACCATTTGCCTGTCACAGGGAAGGACAAGGAAAAGGCTTTTACTTCAAGCCCCGAATTGGCAATAAGAATAACTTGAGTATTCCCCTCAGTTAAATTCACTTGTTTGACTAAATTACCAACATCCAGTTTAAAATCGCTGGTTTGGAAGATGGATTTATTTAATCTCAATTGGGCAAATTGTTGATAAACTCCCAATAATTTATTTCGTTCTTTATCTTGTAAATAATTCCAAAAAGTAGGTTTTGTGCCCGTCCGCCCATTCGAATTGATGGAAATATTATACCCTAATTCTCCAAATTGCCAAATCATCTTTGGTCCAGGAATGATGAAAAATAATGCCGCCGCAAGTTTCATTCGATCCAATTTCTCGCTTTCGCTAAACACTTTTTTCGCTTCTGAACTAGCTATTTCCACCATGAGGCGTTCTTCATCGTGGCTTTCCATGTAATTAATTAAATGAGGCTGCTTGAATCCCCTTGTTTTATAGGAAATCCAATCATAATTGGTAGGATATGCCTGAACGATTTTTGTCATATCAAATTTTGCATTTGCCCAAAGCATCATTCCTGCTTCGGCTAATTCTTTTTCTTCTGAATTATCTGCAAAATGCTCTAAGATCACATAGGCACCGGCATCGTAGCTTCGAATTTTTTGGTAAATTCTTTTCCAAATCTTTATTCTGCTGGCATCATATTGTCCCCATAAATCTACATTTGTGCCTGAATTTTTCTGTGTGAAACCTTTGGATAAATCAAATCGAAAACCATCAACTTTATATTCATTGAGCCAATATTGACAAACGGTATCGACCAGCCATTGGGTGTGTTGGCTTTCGTGATTAAAATCAAAGAAAACGCTGTAAGGATGTGTGGCTGTTACGTTAAAAAAAGGACTATTGGCGGTGGGCTTAGTTCCATCCCAATACATTTTCACATAGGGGTTTTCTATATCTGCCTGATTCAAAACCATGTCAAAAATAACTGCTATACCGTTTTCGTGGCATTTGTCAATGAGATACTTTAAATCGTTTTTGGTTCCATAGGCTTTGTCAGGGGCAAAATAAAAGATGGGATTATAACCCCAAGAATCGTTTCCAGTAAATTCGATCACCGGCATTAATTCCAGCGCATTGATACCCAATTTTTTCAAATAGGGTAAAGAATCTGCCACCGTGACGTAGCTTTTATCTTCTACAAAGTCACGCACGAGTAATTCATAAATTGTCAAATTGGTAGAAGAAGGCCGCAGAAAATTCTTTATTTTCCATGGATATTCGATTTGTCCCGTTGAAAAAACCGAAACAATTCCAGACCCCCCAACTGGGTATTTTTTCAAATTGGGGTAGGTCTTCTTCGGGATATCATTGTCGTTATTGGGGTCTAAAATCTTATCTGCCAAAGGATCCGCTACGCTTAAATTTCCATCAATGGAAAACTGATAGGCAATCTCCTGACCCGTAGGGAAACTTCCTAAATCTATCCAATACCGATTTTCATCAGGAGTTCGATTCATTAAATAGGCAGGATTGACCTTCCAATCTGAAAATTCGCCAATGACGTACACAAACGATTTTTGCGGCGCATAAAAGGATAAAAAAACTCGATCACCTATATAATTAATGCCATCTTTTAAGCCAGCAGGACGATCTTTTACGGCGACAAGTGGTTTCGTCAGAAATTCAACAGAATCCTTTATTTTTTCATTGGCTGCAGTTAAACTAAGGACAAACTGATTTGATTTGCCTTGCTCTGCACCCAATTGGTAAGAAACATTGATGGAGTCGGTAGCAGTTTGACTCCAGATAAGAGTTGTCCCTAATTTTAACTCTGCATAAGCTTTTGTAGAAAATGCTGCTCGGATGTTCACCGTTTGTCCTGCCTCACTCAATGTGAATTTATTGGGAGGAGATAGCCATTTAACAGCCAATGAGCCCGTATATAGATTCAATTGAAAATCTTCGGTTTGACTTTTTCCATCACCACTTTTTAATAAAAGTCCCAGCTTCACAATGGGAGTCCCTGAGGGAACAGAAAAATAGCTTCTTGGATTTATCTTGATGGACCAAACATCGTTACCCAAAGGGGTCATTTTTCCCTTATCGAAGGGAAGAGCAAAATTGTTTTGTCCGATGGGTTGAAATTGAAAAGCGCTACCAGTTTCTGTTGAACCTGCCCCTGCCCACAAGTAAACATCAGATGATTTTCCTAAAAGACCGCTAGCACGAGCGTCTTTGGCCTTTTTTATATCAACAATGAGGGTTATTTCATGATCACCATTTGGAAAAAGCTCCTGGGTTGTTACTTGTCCAAATGCACTTAAATGGAATATTAATAAGAAGAAAATAAGTAAATGTTTGTTGAATGGCATCGATAATACGTTTTCAAAATGAAACTAGCTTATTCATCCAATTCCATATAATCTACTAAATTAGAAAAAAGCATTTAGCTTGCAACCTCGCTATTCAATTAGGAAACAGAATTTTACTTCTCAACTTTATTATTCGCTGTCGCGACAACTTGGGATTTCATCGATTAACTGACTGTATATCTTGTGCTTGGGGTAATAAATGATAGTTTTGTGCCATACCTATTCAATTATGAAATGAAACAAATCTCCCTACTATTACTTTTAGGTTTTATTGTTTTTGGAGCAAGTGCTCAACAAAAAACCTGGAGTCCCTTTTATGCTAAATTAAATCCCGTAACTACATTGAATACATCCTCTTTTGCTCATCCAAAAGCAGAAGATTTACCATGGGTACGTTGGAATTTTCCACCTGAAACGGCTGAAATATCCGAATTAGAAAAGCAATTGGTAGAATTAAAAGCGGCTGGAATTGCTGGGGTAGAAATAGGTCAGGGTGGGGAACCTACTTTGACGCAAATAGAGGCTCTTTTGAAAAAAGGCAATGAATTGGGGATTAAAATCAGTTTAAAATACAAAACGGGGGCACCTATTCCGGGCAATTTTTCCATTAAAAATGATTTTGCTAGGAAAACATTATCTGCATCTGATACACTTTTGAATGCAGGTCAAATCTTCACCGATTCGCTTCCTGGGAAAGGAACTCTTTTAGCCGTGCATGCCTATCGTGTCAATAAAATGCCTTTGAAGGGTTCAAAATTGTTAACGATTGATGCATCCTCTCGAATTAATTTATGGGACCAAGTAAAGGCATCTAATGGGAAGGGGTATTTTGGAAAACCAACTGCTGGACATTTGACTTGGACTGCCCCTGCGGGAGAGGGAAATTGGACCATCATTGTTATACGTATGGTAGGTGTAGATCCCCAACCTGAAGTGTTTAGTTTGGAAGGCACGCGCTTGCTTATTCAAGGTTATGAGTCTTATTGGACTACAAGCATCAAAGAACTTTTGAAACAAAATGCAGGAGACATTTTTATTGATTCCCATTCGATTGATGGTTTCGGTGCACCGAGTGATGTTTGGAGTAGTAATATGGCTTTGGATTTTCAAACTCAGGTAGGGTATGATCTTATGCCGCATTTACCCATATTGATTGACGCAGGAATTGACCGTGTTTGGGGGCCTCGCGGAGGAGGAATGGACATCAAGCATTATTATACGTATTCTGATCAAAGTGATGTTCGAATTCGCGCGGATTACAATCAAGTAAGATCAAATTTGTTTGTAGAAAATCGAATAAAGCCTTTTAGTGATTGGGCGCATGGGTATAATTTGGCACTTCGACTTCAACCGGAGGATGTACCAACAGTGAATATTCCAGACCAAATACAAGTAAGCTATTTCCTAGATCGTCCAGAGCATGAAACATTATCATCGGGGGATCAAATTGATGTTTATCGTCCGATGGCTTCGGCAAATCACATCAGTGGAAATACTTGGTATTCGAATGAACTTGCTGCCGCTCGTTCTTTGAATTATGCTCAAACGTTTCAAGATATTCTTGTTCGCCAAAACAAAAATTTTGCAAGTGGACAAAGTAAAGGGGTTTATCATGTTTATCCATATTCTTTTAACCCGAAGTCTGTTTGGCCAGGTTACAATACTTTTGCAGAAGGAAATTTTGCGAATAGTTGGGGTCCAAGAAACCCAATCTGGGCTGCGGATGCCTTGATGATTAACACTTGGATGGCTAGAAACGAGCAGGTTTTAAAACAAGGTCGCGCTAAAATAGACGTGGCTGTTTACATGCAAAACTATTCCTTTCCGGCTCCATTTGTAGCGGGCGTAGGGAATATTCGTTTTTGGAATGATTTAAGCCTGCAAGAACAGGGATATACTTGGGATTATTTAAACCCTTCCATGTTGTATTTGCCACAAGTAAATGTAAGTCATCAGCGCTTATATGAAGCAGGGCCTTCCTACAAAGCATTTATTTTAAATGGACATTTGCAATCGGGGTCAATGTATAATCCAGCAAAAAATACGCTGCCTGTTCAGGTAGCTGAAATTATGTTGACCTATGCTAAAAGTGGACTTCCTGTGATACTTGTTGGGCCTCTGCCTAGTCGTACGCCTGGGAATAAGCCTTCAGAAGACGAAAAATTGAAACAAATTTTGGAGGAATTAAAGAAGCATCAATCGGTACATTCGCTTGCTACTGAAAAAGAGGTTCCTGGATTTTTAAAGTCGATAGGTGTAAATCCGGGCATGGAGCCAGAAAAACCTTCAAGCCTTATGAGTATGCGCCGATTTGATCCTAAAACAGGAACCAACTATTACTTTTTATATAATCAAGGCGATGATCAAATCCCACCTCCAGGCTATAGTACAGAGGAGAAATATAAAAACTTACAAGGGACTCCGGGCAATATGTTTGAGGAGCCAAAGGCAGTGCGTACCAAGGGGCCAACTTATGGCACAAAAATAGGGAAAGAATTATCCACAAAAATTAGTTTAGAGGGCGATGGTCAACCCTTTTTGATGAATGCATGGTCGGGAGAAATACAACCAATTGTTTATTATCAACGTAAAGGGAATCGAGTATGGATCGATGTACGCTTGGCTGTTGACGAATCTATGTTAATAGGAATAAGTCAAAACCCTATGCAAATTGGACTGCCTAGTCAAGCGGTACACACCCTCTCAACCACAGCGGAAGGGGTAATTCCCACAACTAATGGACAAATGGCAATTTATGCTAGTCAAAAAGGGAAGTATTTAAGCACTTTGAGTAATGGGAAGAAGGTGATATCTCAAATACCAGAATCCATGGAAGCAAAGGACTTAACAACTGGAACTTGGAAGTTACGGATAGAAGATTGGAAGCCCGCTAATCCATACGGAAGTACGGGTTCGGCAAGTGTGCCTACCGAAAAGTCGCAAATGGATTTAACCTTAAATGGATTAAAGCCTTGGCCAGACATAGCGGAGTTGAAGAATGTTTCTGGTATAGGAACCTATACCTATGAATTAGAATTGCCAATTGATTGGAATCCAGCAAAGCATGGAGCAAAGTTGAGTTTGGGGCAAGTAGTGGACACCTTTACCTTAAAAGTAAACGGAAAACCTGTTTCAGTGGATCAAATATCTGCAGAGACGGATTTAGGAGCAACGTTAAAAGCGGGCAAAAATAGCATAGAAATTCGAGTAGCAACTACCTTGAATAATCGGTTGGTCTCACTTAATAAAGCGGCAGCAGACAGGGGGATTATTCAGGAATATGGACTTGTAGGTCCTGTTTTGTTGAAACCATATTCGAAAGCTTTAATTAATTTGAAATAAAAAAGAAAACCCTGAAAATATGAATTTCTTATTTCCAATAATCAAACATTGGCCCATTACTTCCAAATAATGGGTCGGTGTTTGGTATCGGAATATTTGCAATTTCTTGTAGGATATAAGGATCCTCCTCTAAACTACGTTTCAAGTTCCAATCTGCCCCATTTGGATATCCACCAATAAACAGATAATGTGATGAGTTGTCAAGGGAATAATGTCCAAAACCGGCAGGCATGATAATGACATCACCTGTTTCTACCACTAATTCAACTCCATGTTGACCACCAATTTTTAATTTTACGGTACCTTCTGCCAAGCCTAATACCTCATGCGTATTGCTATGAAAATGATCATAGGGTAATATGATTTCCTTCCAATTGATTGCTTGTTTTTTACTAAATTTACCTAAAATTTTTCAAATGAAAACTCCCATAAAACGGACTTCATTTAACAAGTTAAACCTACAGAAATCGCTTTTTACCTAGATAATTTTTAAAGCCAACTATGCAAGACACCATCAAAAAATTCAAATTTAAAGCTTCTGGGATTGTGCTGAATGCACCTAAAAATATAGAAGTAGATTTCATCAAATTGGGCTTTAACACCCAATTTGATGATTCTAAAAGTTCCAACACCTTAGTTTTCCTTGCTGATAAATCAGCATTTATACGTTTTCTTCAAGAAGATTTCTCCAAAATTGAGCATGATTCTGTCTTATGGTTTGCTTATCCAAAAGGAACTTCAAAGATAAAAACCGATATAAATCGGGATATATTACGGGTTACCGGTGAAGAATTTGGCATCACAACTGTAACAGCCATTGCCATTGATGAAACTTGGTCTGCTTTGCGGTTTAGGCCCATTGAAAAAGTTGGTAAATAGGAATTATTTCATTAGCTCCATAATACCCTTTGTATCATAAGAAAGCCATTCTTCTTTAATTTTTCCATCTTTCATTAGGTCCACAGCAATTAATACAACTTTGGTTTTTTTGTCACCTTTTGCCATAATTGCCTGCTGATAGGAGATCACATACCTATTGGGATTGTTCATGTTTTTACTTTGGTGAACGTATTCCCAAATTGGAGCTACTCTTTCAAATTTCACTGAAATGCCGTTAGATTTTAATGCAGAAATAAAACTGATATTTTGTTCCAAATTCTTTTCTTCCGTGTTATCATGAAATTTAGCATCTGAAGCATAAAATGATTTATATTTTTCTGTATCTAATGACTCTAGTGCCTTTACAGACTGCAACACCAAATTCGTATTTGGAGATTGTTCAAGACTGTAACCTGATAGGAAGCCTTCAGTAGGTAAATTTGTTGAGCTAGGATTTGATGTTTGTGCCTTTGCTAATGTTGAAATAAAAAGCAATGCAAGAAGGATTTTTTTCATAAAAAATTGAATTTAATGTGTAATAATATTTTGCAAATTCAGCATAGTCTATTCAATATTCCATTAAATTGGCATTGAATTTGTTCCAAGTCGCCAAACGGGAACAAATTGTCTAGACTCTAAACTTATCATACATTCTATGGGTATTTTTTTCCCTTTATTTGGAATATTTACGTCTTTTTTATTAATCTATTATTTCAGCTCATTAAATAGATCGAACGGGTTTTTAGCCCTTTTTTTCCTGTGTTGTAATTGGATTGTACTCATCTATTACGGATTACATTATACGGGAGATCCGTTTTGGGAAGGAATCTGTTTTGTGCATTGGCTGCCGCTTTCTTATCTCTTGGGGCCACTGTTATTTTATTATGTAAAAACAACGGTGACGGATCAAAATAAATTGGAAAGAATTGACCTTTTGCATCTTATTCCCGCAGTTTTTATCGCCATTAATTGCCTTCCATTTACTTTACTTCCTTTTGATCAAAAGGCTAGCATTGCGCATGAGATTATCAATGTGACAGAAAAATACACGCTCGATTTTAACTTTGTTTCCTTTGAGTTTATACTAGTTTCTCGGTGTTTGCACCTCATCATCTATTGTGTCCTTTCAGTTGTTTATTTTAATCGCATTTCAAAAAAGCGACTCGCTTCTTTTGGGACATTATCGAGCAATCACTTGATTTTAAAAAGATGGATTTACCTACTTTGCGCGATTCAATTGGTCATTTCAAGTAATAGTATTTTGCACATGTTGACGGTGGTAGGCATACATTTTGACTTTCAAAGTGAAGGATATACTCAAATTTTTACGTCAAAGAAACACTATTTTGGAGTTGCCGGTGGAGGCTTTTTTCTGCAAAATTTATTGTTGTTTTTATTTCCCAAAATTCTTTACGGAAACGTTTCTTTTATTCCAGAACAAGGAAATATATTAAACGAGTTTAAATCCATTCTTCCAAAGAAAAGAAAAAATGTGACATTTGATTTAGACATCGAAGAGGATTTGACCTTTTATTTACAATCGCTGCCATTCACAAAAAAGGAATTTTCCTTAGCCCAAATGGCCTTCGATTTAAAAATTTCTGAAAGGACCTTGTCTCTTTATTTCAATAACAAATTGGGATTATCCTTTAGCGATTGGCGCAAAAAAATACGGATTGACTACGCGATTCAGATGATTAAATCGGGGGATTCTAAAAAAATTACCATCGAAGCCATTTCAAGCAATGCAGGATTTGCTTCTAGGTCTAAATTCATTGACGCTTTTAAAGAGCTTGTTGGAGAAACTCCTTCTGCTTATATAAAATCATTGGGATTGAAAGAATAGGTAAATGGTATTTTATGTAATGTTTTGAATTTTAAATAATTACATTTAGATTAACACAAAAAATTGATAAAAAATATTGTAAATATTATATCATGAAAAAACTTCTATTTACAGTTTTCATTCTAACCTATTTGACAGCTTGTCAAAAAAAGGATGAACCAAAAGGTACAGAGGCTCACATTGAAAATGTTACCTCAGCAATTGATGATGAGGCCTTAGTGAATGCAGAGAAATCTCCAGGTGATTGGACAAGTTATGGCCTAAATTATAAAGAGGATCGTTTTAGTCCTTTGACTCAAATTAATAAAGCAAATATCAATCAATTGTCATTAGCATGGTCTACTGATTTAGGGACAAATCGTGGAATTGAAGCGACCCCTTTAGTTGTAGATGGAATCATGTTTTTAAGTGGACCATGGTCTGTTATTTATGCCTTAGATACACGAACTGGAAAAATATTGTGGACTTACGACCCAGAAGTACCCAAGCAAACTGGTTTAAAAGCATGTTGTGATGTAGTAAACCGGGGAGTAGCCATGTATAAGGGAAATATTTTTGCAGGAACCTTGGATGGCAGACTGGTTTCTATTAAGGCAAGTACAGGTAAATTGAATTGGTCTGTCACAACAGTTGATACCGCTAAGAATTATACGATAACAGGAGCGCCGCGAGTGTATGATGGCAAAGTAATTATTGGAAATTCCGGAGCAGATTTAGGCGTGCGCGGTTATGTGACGGCTTATGATGCGAATGATGGGAAAGAGGTTTGGCGTTTTTGGACGGTACCGGGAGATCCTAAAAAAGGATTTGAATCAAAAGCCATGGAAGATGCAGCGAAAACTTGGAAGGGAGAATGGTGGAAAATTGGAGGAGGTGGAACTGCATGGGATGGATTTGCTTTTGATCCTGCTTTAGGTTTAGTTTATATTGGTACGGGGAATGGCTCTCCATGGAATCGAGAAATTCGAAGTCCTGGTGGTGGCGACAACTTGTTTTTGTCCTCCATTGTGGCGGTTGATGTAAAGACGGGTGCCTACAAATGGCATTATCAAACTACTCCAGGAGAAAGCTGGGATTATACGGCTGTTCAGCAAATGATTTTGGCCGACATGAACATCGGAGGGAAAGACCGCAAAGTGATTATGCAGGCGCCTAAAAACGGATTTTTTTATGTGTTAGATCGTGAAACGGGTGAGTTGTTAAATGCGAAACCTTATACGTATGTCAACTGGGCTACTCACGTAGATATGAAAACAGGAAGGCCAGTTGAAACGCCATTTAGTCGCTATGAGAAATTTAACAAAATAGTTGCCCCATCACCGCTTGGCGGACATAATTGGCAAGCCATGGCCTATAATCCTAAGACAAAATTGGTGTACATCCCATCTCGTGAATTGTCTTATCCACATGGAAATCGGTCTGATTTTAAATACAATCCTTATACTTGGAACACAGGGACTGACGTTGATGAAACAAAAAAGATGATTGATGATCCCAAAGGGCATAAAATGGAAGGCCGCTTAATTGCATGGGATCCTGTAGCGGGCAAGGAAGTTTGGAGATCTGTAGGTCCATCTGTTTGGGATGCAGGCGTATTAACTACTTCTGATTTGGTTTTTCAAGGAAATGCGCATGGGATGTTCAAAGCATTTGACGCAGTAACTGGAAAAGAATTATGGAAAGTGAATTTACAATCCGGAATTATTGCTCCACCGGTTACTTATTTGGTAGATGGAGTGCAATATGTTACAGTGGCAGTAGGTTGGGGTGGAGCGATGGGAATGTGGAACAAGTACATGGAATCTATTCAGCCAGGTAGAATTTTTACTTTTAAAATAGGCGGCAAGGCAAAAATGCCTACACCTATTCCAATGGAGGTTAAAACAAAATTAAATGTGGCTGTTACCGCATCGGCTACACAATTAGCTGAAGGAGAAAAACTCTATGATGTATACTGTTCAAATTGTCATAAATTAAATGGAGGAGGAACCATTCCTAATTTAACGTATTCTAAGCCAGAGATAATCAATATGATTGACGACATTGTTCGAAAAGGAATTTTCTTGCCAAAGGGAATGCCTAATTTTGGCAATCGTCTTTCCGAACAACAAGTAAAAAATATTCAGCAATTTATTTATGCGAAAGCTAAAAAATAATGAAATCTAGATTTTTAATCATTTTATTCTTTTTAACAAGTATTACCTTGTTTTCCCAAATCCCATACGGCTCCAACCCAAAAGTTGGTAAAAGAATTCAGGTAGGAGATATTTCCATGTATTATGAGATGTATGGCAAAGGGGAACCTTTGATTCTTTTGCATGGTGGATATGGTTCATCCGAAATGATGGGCGGAATGATTGCCGCATTTTCCAAAAAATATCAAGTAATTGCGGTAGATTCCCGGTCTCAAGGTAGGACGACCGATAGTGATGAAAAGGTGTTGACCTATGCACAAATGGCATTAGATGTGAATGGCTTTATGGATTTATTAAAAATTAAAAAGGCCAAGTTTGTAGGATGGAGTGATGGAGGCGATATTGCCTTGGAATTAGCATTGGTTCATCCAGAAAAAATTGACAAGGCGGTAATCATGGGAGCTAATTTTTTGGGAGAAAAGTACGGTGTTTTTTTGCCAATGGATACCACATGGAAAATGAATCCGAAGGATCCACTTTTTGCCAAAACAAAAAGTGAAATGGCAAAGTATTTCTCTACTTATGAGCGCATGGCTCCTGATAAAAGTAAAATTGCTTCTTCTAAAAAGAAAGCAACAGACAACGCGTATAACAATCCAAACATTACCTTAGCCCAACTGAATTCCATTCAGGTTCCATTTTTAGTTATGGCGGGCGATCATGACATGTTTACCTTGGAGCACACAATGGCACTTTACAAGAATCTCCCTCAAGCTTCGCTTTATATCGTTCCAGATGCAACACACATTTCACCCTTTGAGGAACCAGAATTGGTGCATTCGGAAATATTACGCTATTTAGGCAAGAAGTATAGAAGGTTAGACTCTATGTACTTTTGGAAATAAATTTTACTATTACTTATCATGAAAAAATATTTACTTCTTTCATTATTTTCAATAGCTAGTTTTGTCGGTTTAGCACAAATCCCTTACGGCTCCAATCACGGTAAATACATCACTATCAAAGGAGCTAAAGTGTATTACGAGGAATATGGCAAAGGCACGCCATTGTTGTTATTGCATGGTGGATTTGGCTCAATTAAGGATTATAAAAATGTAATTGGGCCTTTGTCAAAAAAATTTCGAGTGATTGCCTTAGATAGTCCAGGACAAGGCAGATCGGAACAAATTGATGCGATTAGTTATCAAATTTATGCCAATTATTATGCAGCGTTTATCGACCAATTGAAATTGGATAGTGTGTATGTGCTGGGTTGGAGTGATGGAGGAAATTCTGCCTATATTTTAGCCTATGACCGACCTGATAAAGTTAAGAAAGTTGTAGTTAGTGGTGCCAATAGCGATACAGATGGTTATCCAGACGGGGCCGTTGCTGATATGAAAACTTGGAAGCCTGAAACGATATCAGAAGGATTAAAACATTATTGGTTAGATGAATTTTTGAAATTGTCTCCTAACAAATCGACCTGGCAAAAATCATTTGTACAACTGAGAGAGATGTGGGTTACGAAAGCGGTTATTTCTGATGATCATTTGAGTAAAATTAAAAGTAAATTTTTGGTTGTCTATGGCGATAAAGATGTAACGAAATTAGAGCATGGTTTACACATTTACCGCACCATTCCTGGTGCACAATTGGCGATTTTGCCAAATACCACACATCATGTGTTTGCCGAAAAACCAGCATTGATTTCTCAATTAATTGTTGAATTTTTGGGGAAATAATGAAACAACTATTTATCAATCTCCCCGTCAAC
>JBJTNH010000090.1:0-24870 GCA_046073945.1 Aquirufa sp.
CACCTTCTCCAAACTGTACTGTTGCTCTTAATCCAATAACAAAGTTTGGATTATTCACCACACTATAGATTAATGAGATATTTATAATTAATGTGATGATAATTAACCAAAAAGGAAGATATTTTTGAATTTGATTATTTACTCGAAGTAATAGGACAAAATAGGAGATTGTTACACATATATTAACAGCATCAACTACTCTTGAAAATTTATTAAAATTATGAAACATAAAATAAATTATTGCTAAAATATAAAATGATCCACCAATTTTAAATAAAATTTCATTCGGTTTATACCCGACTTGTACATTTAAAGAATTACTCAAAAAAAACAAGCTAAGTAAATAAAATAATCCACTTGTCACAGTTCCACCTCCAATATGAAATTGGGCTCTTAGAAAATAAAATAATGGAGGACCTATCCACAACAATATAATACCTATTGCATTTTTTGACAATATGTATTTGTTTTCTTCCATTAAGAATCTTTTGTGAAAAATTTATGACAAAAAAAATATCTATAATAAACCTTCGATTTAATTATAGATATTTTATATGTGATTCCGTTTGGATTCGAACCAAAGACCTACTGCTTAGAAGGCAGTTGCTCTATCCAACTGAGCTACGGAACCTTAAATAAAAAGTCAATTTATTTCAAGTTGTGTTAACATCTTTCAATAAATTGACTTTAGTCGGGGTGGCAGGATTCGAACCTACGACCTCTTGGTCCCAAACCAAGCGCGATACCGGGCTACGCTACACCCCGAAAAACACTGCGGAGAGAGAGGGATTCGAACCCTCGGTACCGTTGCCAGTACGACAGTTTAGCAAACTGTTCCTTTCGGCCTCTCAGGCATCTCTCCTAGCATTTAAGAGAGTACAAAAATAATAAAATTATTTTAATATGCCATGTTTTAAGGTAAAAATATTTTAAAAAATATCGAAACTTGAAACGGTTTTACCTTCCAATTGAGTCTTACCCATGAGATATTTATCAATTTCTCTAGCAGCCTCTCTACCTTCTGAAATTGCCCATACCACTAAGGATTGGCCACGTCTTGAATCACCTGCAACGAAAACCTTCTCATAATCAGATTGATAGTTTGAATTTGCTACGATGTTTCCACGCTCGTCTGATTTGATTTCTCTCTCTGTAAGTTCAGAAAAGAGATCACCATGATCTGTGTGTAAGAATCCAGCTGCTATTAATGCTAACTCACAAGGAATTTCACGGATATTGATAATTTCTTGTTCTACCTTTCCATTTTTATTCACGAACGAGATATCTCCAATTTTTAATGCCTTTAATTTGCCTTCATCATCTTTGACAAATTCTTGTAAACTTATCGACCATAATCTATCTGCTCCTTCTTCATGAGAAGTAGAAGTTCTTAACATATTTGGCCAATTAGGCCATGGTGTATTTTCAGCTCTTGAGACTGGTGGCTTTGGCATTACTTCTATCTGAGTAATTGATTTTGCTTTATGTCTATTGGAAGTTCCCACACAATCTGATCCTGTATCTCCTCCTCCAATCACAACGACATTTTTTCCAGTAGCTAAAATCTCAGAATTAGTATACTTCTCTCCCTTATGATTTACTTCTAAAGGTGAATTACTATTTCTTTTATTTTGTTGAGAAAGGAATTCCATAGCAGGATATATGCCTAAAGCATCTGAACCTTCAACATTGATTAATCTAGGTGTTGTAGATCCCGTGGCCACTAAAATCACATCAAATTCCGATTCCAATTTCGCTAATTTGATGGTCGAGCCTACTTTGGTGTTCGTTTTAAATGTAATTCCTTCTTTTTCCATAACAGCAATTCTTCTGTCAATGACAGATTTATCTAGTTTGAAATCAGGAATGCCATATCTTAATAGTCCTCCAATTTTATCCGCTCTTTCAAATACTGTTACTGTATGGCCTGCTTTATTTAATTGTGCTGCAGCTGAAAGGCCAGCTGGTCCAGATCCAATTATAGCAATTGATTTGCCTGTTCTTTTTGCTGGTTGAAATGGTACTACCCAACCTTCACTGTATGCTTTTTCAATGATTGATTTTTCAATCAATTCAATAGTAACAGGAGGCTTGTTTATTCCTAATACACATGCTGATTCGCAAGGTGCAGGACAAATTCTTCCTGTAAATTCAGGAAAATTGTTGGTAGAACTTAGTATTTCATAAGCATATTGCCAATTTCCTTCATATACAGCATCGTTGAATTCTGGAATGATGTTTCCAAGTGGACATCCATTATGACAAAATGGTGTACCACAATCCATACATCTACTTGCTTGATCTTTTGTATCTTGCTCAGGTGATAATAATTCTATTTCTTTATAATCATTAACCCTTTCTGCAACTGATCTTTTGCTAGCAGTTTTTCTATCTTTTTCTAAAAATCCTGTTGGCTTACCCATTTTATAATTATTTTAAATCAATTTGAATGTCTTTGTAAACTTTATTTTTATCTTCTAAAACTTCAGAAATTGTTAATTTTCTAGTACTTAACGCATTTTTGAAATCAATTGGTAATACCTTTTTGAATCTAGTAATCATTGAAGCAAAATTGTCAAGAACGTATTTCCCTTTAACTGAATTGGTTAACTCCACATGATTCTTCAAATACATCAAAACAATATTGGTATCCTCTTGATTTAAATCAGTTATTTCCACCATTTCACGATTCACTTTCGACTCAAAATCATTCTTTTCGTCAAAGATATAAGCAACTCCACCTGACATTCCAGCTGCAAAGTTTCTGCCAGTATCTCCCAAAATAATTACAAGTCCACCAGTCATATACTCACATCCATGATCGCCAATTCCTTCAACCACAACTTTCGCTCCGGAATTTCTTACACAGAATCTCTCTCCTGCCATTCCTGCCAAATAAGCTTCTCCAGAAGTGGCACCATAAAATGATACATTACCTACGATTGAATTTTCAGATGCTACAAATGTGGCATCAGATGATGGATATACAACAATTGTAGAACCACACATCCCTTTTCCTATATAATCATTAGCATCTCCCTCTATTTCAAATTTAATACCGCTAACCGAAAATGCTCCGAATGATTGTCCAGCTGTACCTTTGAATTTTACATTGATTGTATTCTTAGGTAATCCCTTTTCACCATAAATTTTAGTGATTTCATTTGATAAAATCGTACCAACGGATCTATTTACATTGATAATTGGATATTCGCCTGAAACAGGAGTTTTGTCTTTCAATGTCTTTTCTGTCAATCTCAATAATTCCCAATCTAATTGTCCATCTAAACCATGATCTTGATCTTCTCTCTTAACTACTGCCACTCCCTTTTCAGCGAATGCCGGAGTTAAAATTGGAGAAAGATCTACATGTTTGAATTTCCAGTGATTGGATACATTATTCATTTCTAGCAAATCTACTCTTCCAACCATTTCTTCAATAGTACGGAATCCTAATTCTGCCATGATTTCTCTCAATTCTTCTGCTAAGAAATGAAATAAATTAACAACATGATCAACTTGTCCTGTGTATAATGCTCGTAACTCAGGATTTTGGGTTGCGACACCTACTGGACATGTATTTAAATGACATTTACGCATCATAATACATCCAGCAGTTACTAAAGCTGCGGTTGCAACACCAAACTCTTCTGCACCTAAAAGAGCAGCTACTGCAATATCTTTACCTGTTTTAATTTGACCATCCGTTTGAATTGTCACCCTTCCTCTTAATTTGTTTTTAACAAGTGTTTGATGAGTTTCTGCTAAACCCAATTCCCATGGTAATCCAGCGTGACGGATAGAAGATAAAGGAGATGCTCCCGTTCCTCCATCGTATCCAGCTATAAGTATGTGATCTGCGTGCGCTTTTGCTACACCTGCTGCGATTGTACCTACTCCTGCTTCAGAAACCAATTTTACTGAAATTCTAGCAGCTCTATTGGCATTTTTTAAATCAAATATTAATTGAGCTAAATCTTCAATCGAATAAATATCATGGTGCGGAGGTGGTGAAATTAAACCTACACCTGGTGTAGAATGTCTTGTTTTACCAATCCAATCATCCACTTTATGCCCCGGTAGTTGTCCACCTTCTCCAGGTTTAGCTCCCTGAGCCATTTTGATTTGTAATTCTTTCGCATTAGTCAAATAATTGGCTGTTACCCCAAATCTTCCTGAAGCAACTTGCTTAATGGCAGAATTCATCGAGTCACCATTTTCCAATGGAATAAATCGGATTGGATCCTCTCCCCCTTCACCTGTATTGGATTTTCCTCCAATACGATTCATTGCCATTGCTAATGTGGTATGTGCTTCGTAAGAAATGGATCCGAATGACATCGCACCGGTTGCAAATCTCTTTAGAATATTTTCAATTGGTTCAACTTCCGCCAAAGGTATGGAAGTTGTATTTTTGAATTTCAACAAACCTCTCAGCGTAATCGATTTCTTCGATTGATCGTCAATTAATTTTGAATACTTTTTATAAGTATTGAAATCCTTATTTTTTGTAGCTTGTTGTAATAAATGAATTGTTTGAGGATTGAATAAGTGTTCTTCTCCCCTTTGCTTCCATTGATATACACCACCAACTTCCAATTTAGGATGGTCCGCTTTTAATAAGCCAAAACCACTTTGATGTTTAATTAATGCTTCCTTAGCAATAGTATCTAAATCTATACCAGCAATTCTTGAAATAGATCCAGTGAAATAATTATCAACAACTTCTTTACCTAATCCTAGTATTTCAAAAATTTGAGCACCTTGATAAGATTGTAAAGTTGAAATACCCATTTTCGAGAATATTTTTAACAACTCTCCATTAACAGCCTTAATATAATTATATTCAAGTTTTTCATAAGATAAGCTTGAATCAACCAAAGCCTTATCCTTCATTTCTCGAATTGTTTCAAAGGCCATGTAAGGATTAATCGCAGATGCACCATAGCCAATTAAAGTGGCAAAATGATGAGTTTCCCAAACATCTCCCGCCTCAATGATAATTCCTACTTTAGCTCTTTTTTTCGTTCTAATCAAATGATTGTGAACTGCTCCTAATGCCAATAATGATGGAATTGGAGCATGTGAAGAGTCAATTCCTCTATCTGTCAATAAAATTATTGAATAACCATCATCTACTGCATCTTCAGCGTATTGAGAAATTCTAGCCAATGCTTTTTTCAAAGTCCCTGATTCCTCTGAGGCTTTGAAAGTCATGTGAATTGACTTTGTTTGGAAATTCTCATGATCAATCCAACGAATTTTCTCCACTTCTTTATTACGAAGTACAGGTTGTTGCATTTCAATCTGACGGCAATGTCCAGGCGTTTCTTCCAATAAATTAGAAAGCCCACCAATATCCGTCAACAAGGACATAACCATTCTCTCTCTGATTGGATCTATCGGAGGGTTTGTTACTTGAGCAAATAATTGTTTGAAGTAACTAGATAAATGTTGCGCCTTTTCAGATAAAACAGCTAAAGGAGTATCAATTCCCATTGAACCTAAAGCTTCTTTACCTGTTTCAGCCATTTGAGCTAAAACAACGCGAATGTCTTCTGTTGTAAAACCGAAAATTTGTTGACGAGAGATCAATTCTGTACCCTTAGGCTGACGATATTCACTTCCTGCCTCAGGTAAATCTTCTACTCGAATTTTATTTTCTTTCAACCATTTTCCATATGGTTGTTGCTGACAAATTTTGTCCTTTAATTCTTTATCAGGAATGATACGACCTTGTTCCATGTCTACTACGAACATTTTACCAGGTTGCAAACGACCTTTTGACACAATTGTACTTGGATCTAAATCTAATACACCTGCTTCAGATGCCATAATTACATGGTCATCAGAGGTAACCCAATACCTAGATGGTCTAAGTCCATTTCTGTCTAATGTAGCACCAATCATTTTACCGTCGGTAAAAGAGATGGAAGCTGGACCATCCCAAGGCTCCATTAAACCAGCATGATATTCATAGAAGTCCTTTTTATAATCTTCCATTGATTCATTACCATCCCATGCTTCTGGAATTAACATCATCATAACATGTGGTAACGAACGGCCACTCAAGTATAACAATTCAATCGCATTATCTAAAATGGCTGAATCAGATTGACCTAAACTACAAACAGGTAGGATCATATCTAACTCTTCTTGCGTAAAATATTTACTTGAGAAGAGTGCAGATTGAGCTTGCATCCATGAAGAATTACCTTTTACAGTATTGATTTCACCGTTATGAGCAATGAATCTAAATGGTTGAGCCAATTTCCATTCTGGGAAAGTATTCGTAGAAAATCTCGAGTGAACAATTGCTAAAGCAGAAGTGAAATTTTCTTCAAATAAATCTTTGAAATAACCTGGAACCTGCATGGTTGTCAACATTCCTTTGTAGATAATTGTTCTAAAAGAAAGGGAGGCAAAATAAAATTTATTGTTTAAACCAGCTATTGTATCATTTAATAATTTGGAAATAAATTGTCTGAAAACATAGAGTTTTCTTTCAAAATCAATCTCTGTGGCACAATTATCAGGTCTTTCTATAAACAATTGCTGAATGGATGGTTCTGAATTTCCAGAATCAGCACCTACAATTTCAGAATTATCCACAGGAACAATTCGATATCCAAGAATCTTTAAGCCTAATTTTTTAGCTTTTCTTTCTATAACCTCTTTTGATTCTTTAATTAGTAAATCATCTTTAGGGAAAAAGACCATTCCAACACCATAATGACCTAATTTAGGTATTTGAAAGCCAAATTTTGGTGTTTCTTCTAAAAAGAATTCATGAGGTAATTGCAATAAAACACCAGCTCCATCTCCAGAATTTGGGTCACAACCACATGCTCCACGATGGTCCATACGGATCAACATTTTGATTGAATCCTTTACAATTCGATGAGATTTTATCCCCTTCAAACTTGCAACAAATCCAATACCACAAGCATCATGCTCGAATTCTTTTCTGTATAATCCCTCCTCGGCTACTGTTTTCATTATAAAACTATTAATATTCTAATAATAAACTTGAAAATTTAAACAATATATAAATAATGATTTCTCTAATTTTTAAATATAAAAATCACTTAAATCAAATTTAATCAAAAATATATTTGGCAAATGATAATTAAAGCAAAATAATCTATGGATAAACAAAATATCACTAAACAAGTATAGTCATTCTTTGTAAAGTGCAATTTTTTCAATAGTCATCTGAATAATCTGAAAAATTCTCACTTCCTCCAAATTCATCTTCTTCCTCATTTTCACTAAAATCATTCTCTAATTCATTTAAATAGATGGCATCTATTCCTTCTTGAACTGTATTAAATAAGGTAATGTTTTCGATGTTGGCTTGTTCCAATCTTTCTAAAATATTTTCCTTTTTAGTTACTATGACAAATAAACCACTTTCATTGGAACAGATTTTAGTACCTTTTCTAATTGTAGATACCCCATACCCATCTAATTCATCTATTTTGGAGATATTTAAAATGATATTTGAATATTCTTTTTTAAATAATACTCGAATGATTTGTTCTAATTCTTCATAATTACCTTGAATCAAATTGGATTCTTTCCAATCAATTAAAGCATAACTTTCATTCTGTTCTAGTTCGAAAGATTTATTAGTTGACATTTTTTAAATACTGAATTGTGTTATTATAAATACGATCTTTTAAATTTTCTTGATTTGCCTTAATAAATTTCATTCCTGTAATTTCTTCATAGAGTAAAATATATCTCTCTGAAATTTCATTAACGAAATCATCAGTAATGTTTGGAACGGTTTGACCTTCCAAACCCCTAAAATTATTAGCGATTAACCACTCTCTCACAAATTCCTTGGATAATTGCTTTTGAGGGAGACCTTTTTCTAATAATTCAGCATATGGTTCTTGATAAAAATATCTTGAAGAATCTGGTGTATGGATTTCATCCATTAATATGATTTTCCCATTCAATAGGCCAAATTCGTATTTCGTATCAACTAAAATCAGCCCTTTTTCATTCGCCATTTCTTGTCCTTTTTGAAATAAGGCTAATGAATAGGTAATTAATTGATTCATGATTTCAGGAGAAACAATTTTTTTGGCTAAAATTTCTTCGACCGAAATATCTTCATCATGCCCTTCATGTGCTTTTGTTGTGGGTGTAATGATGGGCGAAGCTAATTTATCATTCTCTCTTAAACCCTCAGGTAGTTTAACTCCACATATTTCGCGTTTACCTGATTTATATTCTCTGGCTAAATGCCCAGCAACGTATCCCCTAACCACCATTTCAATAGGAATGGGTTCACATTTTAATCCAAAAGCCACATTAGGGTCTGGAGTATCAATTAGCCAATTTGGAACAATCTCCTTGGTAGCGTCTAAAAAATATTTAGCAATTTGGTTTAATACTTGTCCTTTGAAAGGAATTAATCTAGGTAATACAACATCAAATGCAGATATACGATCTGAGGTTACCATCAATAATTTATCGCCTAGGGTATATACATCTCTAACTTTACCTCGATAAAAGGCTGTTTGACCTGGGAAAGTATAATTTTCTTCTTTATTTGACATTATTTTTATAAGATAAAAACTTCTCTTTTTTTTTCATTAAATCTAACAATGCTAAAGCATCTGCATTGTCTAAAGAACTATCATATTGCTTTACAGGACTATTAGATTTTATTTTGTTTTTAGTTTGACTTCTTTCAAGTGCATATACTTCAAACAGTTTAATTAATGAATCATTATTCATTTTGATAATATCCTTTCTCAAAAATACTAAAGCCTCTTTTGTTTTCCCAATTTTTGAAAGTACAATTGGTAATTGAAAATTCTTTAATTCGTGGATTTTTAATAATTCTTTTGTCTCAATATTTAATTTAATGGATAATAAGATTTTTAATTGATTGATTTCGTGATTATTAAATATGGTGGATTTTTCGACCCTACTGATTTCAGAATATGCCTTGTGAAACTCTTTTTTATCAATCAATTGATTGATTTTCGACACATTCTGATTGTAGTAACCAGCATTATCAGAAATAAACAATTGAAATATTAAAATGGATATATAGAAGTAGGTTGAAAACAATTTTTAAATCTTTATAATTTTTAAACTGAGCAATATGTCTACCATTAAAAAAACAATTAACAAAAATAATAAATATACCTTCAAATTAAATGTAATATTTAAATTATTGCTTTGAATTTGATTTAAAAACGTATTGGAATCCTTTTCAAATGGAATTAAATGATTTTCAATAATTTCATATTTTAGAAATTCATTCTCTGAAAATTTTGAATTTGAGATAAAACTTAGATCCAATTTTTGAGGGTAACTATGTAAATTTTGCAAATTATTATTATTCAAAATTTCAATTAATTGAGTTCTCTTTAAATCAGGTAAAATTTTGAAAAATTCGTTTTGCTTTGAATTGTATTGAATCAAAAGATAGTTGCTATTGTCATCTGAATTATTTAGATCGTTTAGAATGAAATCTTTAAAATTTATAGCATAATCATGAGCAATAATTTCGTTCTCAGGAATTATGAAAACAACAGTAGGTGATGTTTGATCTCTTTGCTTAGATAAATTACCCATATCGATCAATAAATAAACAAAAAGAAAGGTAATGAGTAATCTTAAAAAATATTTGAATAAAAGTGCACCTGAAATCTGAAACAATCCTTTTGAGGTTGTATAAATTTTCCAATAGTTTAAGCCTAACAAAATGATAGCTATAACTATAGTAAAAATATTTATATTGATTTTATCCATTTACAACGCAATTTAGGGCATTTTAAAAGTAAATTACTATTTTTACAATTCTTATAAAAAATATTTAATGGAAATATTGAAAAGTCGCCGTCTGGAACATTTAAAGTACGAAATTCGTGGGCCTGTATATGAAAAAGCGTTAGCCCTACAAAATCAAGGTTATAAAATAACCTCTTTAAATATTGGTAATCCAGCCGCCTTTGGTTTTGAAACTCCAGATGAGATTGTGCATGATATCATTGTTAATATTCGCAATGCACAAGGTTATGTTGACTCTCGTGGTTTGTTCGCCGCAAGAAAAGCTGTCATGCAGTATTACCAAAATCTTGGTGTTAAAAATATCATGATTGAAGATATTTACATTGGAAATGGGGTAAGTGAGTTAATCTCTTTGGTGCTAAATGCACTTTTAAATGTAGATGATGAAGTTTTGATTCCTTCACCTGATTATCCATTATGGACAACAGTTGTGGGTCTTGCTGGTGGAAAAGCAGTACATTATATATGTGATGAAACAAAGGATTGGAGTCCAGATTTGTTAGACATTGAATCTAAAATTACAGATAAAACAAGAGCTTTAGTAATCATCAATCCTAATAATCCAACAGGTGCCGTTTATTCCAAAGAGGTAGTTGAGAAATTGGTTGCATTGGCTTCTAAACACAAATTGATCTTATTTTCTGATGAAATTTATGATAAAATTTTGTTTGATCATACTCAACATCATACAGCAGCTGGTTTAGATGATGATTGTTTAATTATTACAATGGGAGGTTTATCCAAAAATTATCGTGCTGCTGGTTTTAGAGGTGGTTGGATGATTATGACTGGAGCTAAGCATAAGGCAAAATCATATATAGAAGGCTTGAATTTTTTATTTAGTACTCGTTTGTGTGCTAATGTAATTACTCAATTTGGCATACAAACAGCTTTAGGTGGATATCAGTCAATCAATGACTTAGTTGCTAAGGATGGCCGCCTATACAAACAAATGAATTTAGCAGCTGAAAAATTAAATGCCATTGATGGGGTTTCATGCGTTAAACCTAAAGGTGCGCTATACTTATTTCCTTCTTTTGAATTAGATAAATTTAATTTTATCGATGACAATCATTTTGTCATGTCTTTGTTGGAAGAACAAAAAATACTTGTAGTAGCGGGTTCAGGATTTAATTTTAAAGGTAATCATCATTTTAGGATTGTATTTTTACCGCACGTTGAACAATTAAGTATTGCATTAGATAAGATAGCTTTACATTTTAATAATTATCGTAAATGATTTTTCAACAATTTTCTCGTAAACAGAAGTTATTCATATTTCTTTTTGGAATATTTTTAACCAATGCCATTGTCGCAGAAATTATTGGAGTCAAAATAGTTAGTATTGAAAAATCATTGGGTTTCGAACCTCTAGCTTGGTTAACTCCTTGGGGAGACAAGTGGAGTTTAAATCAAACTGCCGGGGCTTTAAATTGGCCACTGGTTTTTATCACATCGGATATTATTAATGATTATTTTGGTAAAAAAGGAGTGAGATTTATTTCTTATACTACTGCCCTATTTGTAGCTTTTTCTTTTTTTATCATTTATTTAGCAACACTTTTAGTTCCAGCTGATTTTTGGATAGAAGTAAATAAAGACGATTCAGGTTTTAATATCAATATTGCCTTTAGTAAAATATTCAGACAAGGGTTAGGGATTATCCTAGGTTCACTTTCTGCTTTTTTAGTTAGTCAATTGATTGATGCATACGTTTTTGAAAATATTAAAAATAAAACAGGCAAAAAACATATATGGTTGAGAGCCACTGGATCTACATTAATTTCCCAATTCATTGATAGTATTTTGGTTATTGGAATAGCCTTTTATGCCTTTGGAAATTGGAGTTTTTCTGAGTGGATGAATGTTTCTTTCAACAATTATTTCTATAAATTTTTTGTCGCAATTTTATTTACTCCTTTATTATATTTAGCACATTATTTTATTGAAAAATATTTACAAAAAGAGAATTAAATACTTCTTTTTAGGTTGTCTAATATGATTCCTGTTGAAATAGCCACGTTTAATGATTCAGCGCTTCCATATCTCGGAATTGTTATTTTTTTCGCCACAAATTTTAAGTTCGAATCTCTAATTCCGATGGATTCATTTCCCATTAGTATAAATCCACTTGAGGGAAATTGAAATTCGTGAATACATTCTCCGTCCAAATATGCTCCTATGACTGGGATTTCAGGGTGTTTTTGGAAAAATTCTTCCAAATCGGTGTAGATGAATCGAATCCTTTTGAAAGAACCCATAGTGGCAGAAATAACTTTGGGATTATAGAATTCAGTACAGTCATCAGATAATACAATTTGTTTGATACCATACCAGTCACAAATTCGAATAATTGTGCCTAAATTTCCAGGGTCTCTAATTCCATCTAAAACGACAGAATAACTGTTCTCCTCTTGTTTAAATAAGTTTATGTCATCTAAAAAATGCACTACTGCAAATCCGTAATTATTACTCGTTAAAGAAGAAAGTTTTTGTAATTGCTTTTCTTCCAAACTAAATATGGGTATTTTTGAATCTATACGAAAAGTGGGAGCTGATTCGTTCAATACAATAAAGGAAATTTTGAAATTTGAGCTTAGTAATTCTTGAATACCCTTCTCTCCTTCTACTAAAAATTGTCTATTCTCATTTCTACCTTTTTTTGAGTGTAGAGAATTGATTAACTTTATTTGATTATTAGATAACATCTTTTGAAATATAAAATATTCTTAGTTTTCTTAATTATTTATCTCCTGAACATATCTTGTACTGGATATAAAAATTTTGTACCAACAGAAACCGTGGTTAATCGAATTTCATTGAAAGGAAATAATCAGATTTCTACGGGTGACTTAAAGGCAAATATACCAAGTTTAAAGTATTCCTATAAAAGAATTTTACCTTCTAAATATTTTTCTTTTTTAAAATTAAAACGATCGCAAAAAGATTCAATCAAAACAGATAAACCTTTTTTAAGCTTTTTTACTAATTATAATCCTGTTTATACGGAAGATTTTATTGCTTTAAACAAAAGTTCATTAGCGAAATATTATCGTAAATCAGGCTTTTTGAATGCTAAATTTAGTGCCAAAATTGATTCCACAAACATAGCAAACAAACAAATTGGTGTTGAATTTATGGTAAATGAAGGAACCTTGTCTTTATTTACTAAAAATGATTCCATTTGGATTGATAATCCAGTTTTGGCAAAAGATACCAAAGAATATTTGTCTAATAATAGCTTAATCGAAAAAGGACAAGGTTTATCATTTGAACTTATAAAAGAAGAAAAAGAGAAATTAAGTAATTATTTTAAAAATAAAGGCTATTATTTCTTTACGAGTGACGCAATTGGAATTCAAATTAATGATTTGAAAGATACAACACTCCAATCTATTAGTTTATTATACAAAATCCCTGATTTTAAAGGACCTTTTACCAATCGAAATTTTGATCGCCTTTTTCGATTTGAAAAACCCGTTTTTTTGATCAATAAAAAAGCAGATCTTAATTTTGAATATGTTAATTCAAAATTAAATACGGAATTAATCAAACTGATTAACATAAAAGAAGGAGATTTATATTCTGTTGACAAGTTGAATCAAAGTATGCAGAATATTTTTTTGACAGATCAGTTCAAGTCTGTTTCTGTCAAATTTGATACTTTAAAAACAAAAATTACACCTGAATTTGAATTAATAACCAATGATAAATATAATTTTTCATCGGAATTTGGGGGAAGTGTGTTTAGAGGTATTCCAGGTCCTTTCTTAGCAAATTCATTTAAAATAAGACGTGTTTTTAATTCATTGGATTATATTGACATAAGTAATCGAATTGGATTTGAGGCTCAAACAGGATTTATTAATACCTCAGAAACAAGAAGAAATATAGAGGTGAATGTTGGGGCTTCTGTCAATTTTCCTCGATTGTATTTACCCCAAAGTATAAAATCTAAATTGGGAATCATTTTTGCACCACAAACTCAATATGGTATTAGTTATGATTATATCGATAGACCAGAGTATATTCGAACCAATGTTAATTTGTTTAATCGATTATATTGGAGAAAATCACCATATCAATATTTTCAAATTTCATTTCTTGATTTAAATGTAATTAATACCAATTATCCTCAATCTGAAACATCGAAAGCTTTTCAAAACTATTTAGATGAATTGCGATTACAAGGAAACAATTTGTACAGAAGCTTTAATCCAAGTTTTGTTTCTAGTATTAATTTTCAATATTCATTTAGAGATTTTATACCAGGCAATAATCTTGTAAGTGGTAAAGCTTTTAGTTTAGGTTTAGAATCCGGTGGAACGATTTTGAATTTCATTCCGAATAAAAAAATGGATTTTATTCAAAACATCATTGGTAGTAATCAAGACCTTCAATTTTATCGTTTTTTGAGATTTAATAGTGATTTTAGAAAATATAAATTATTAGGCAAATTTAAAAAATCACAAATTGCTTTTAAGATTTCAACCGGTGTAGCTTACGCTTACAGTGAAGAAAATAATTATCAGTTACCTTATGAGAAAAATTTCTTTATCGGTGGTCCAAGTAGCATTAGAGCATGGAAACCAAGACGATTAGGGCCAGGTTCTTATAATCCAGGAAATAATTTAATAGAACAGCCAGGTAGTATCTTATTAGAATCTTCTTTGGAATACCGTTTCCCTATTATATATATGCTAGGGAAATTGAATGGAGCTATATTTATCGATGCAGGTAATATTTGGACTTTTTCAAATAGCCAAAGCAATTCCAATACTAATTTTAAGTTGAATAATTTTTACAATGAGATTGCTGTTGGAACAGGTTTTGGTTTACGCTGGGATTTTTCCTTCTTTTTATTGCGCTTAGACATCGCAACAAAGGTATTAAATCCAGCAAAATCATTAAATGAAAAATGGGTTCTCAACAAAACCGCATTAAGCGTTGGTGAAAACCCATTGGAATTTAATATAGGAATTGGTTATCCTTTTTAACTATTTTCTTGAAAATGCTTTTAATGCTTTTTCTACGATACTATTCGCATTTAAACCATACTTATCCATCAAATCTGAAGGCTTTCCTGATTCACCAAATGAATCATTTACTCCCACAAATTCTATCGGTGTTGGATTGGTTTGAGCTAATAATTGTGCAATAGAATCACCTAATCCACCATTAATTTGGTGTTCTTCAGCGGTAACTACGCATTTTGTTTTTGCTACAGATGTTAACACTGCTTGATTATCCAATGGTTTAATGGTGTGAATGTTAATTAATTCAGCATTAATACCTTTTTCTTTCAAAATTTCAACCGCTTGTATTGCTTCCCAAACTAAATGTCCAGTGGCAAAAATACTTACATCGCTACCTTCTACTAAATTTATTGCTTTACCGATTTCAAATTTTTGATTTTCAGAAGTAAAAACAGGAACAACTGGACGGCCAAAACGTAAGTAAACAGGACCTTCATATTCTGCAATTGCAATGGTAGCTGCTTTTGTTTGATTGTAATCGCAAGGATTGATAACAACCATTCCGGGTAGCATTTTCATTAATCCAATGTCTTCCAAAATTTGGTGAGTTGCACCGTCTTCACCTAATGTCAAACCTGCGTGTGAGCAACATATTTTAACATTGGTTCCAGAATATGCCACAGATTGACGAATTTGATCATAAACCCTACCCGTACCAAAATTGGCAAAAGTAGTTGCATAAGGAATTAATCCACTTACCGCTAAACCTGCAGATATACCTATCATATTTGCTTCAGCGATACCTGTTTGAAAAAATCTTTCAGGACTATTTTTGATAAATGCTTCTAATTTGAGTGATCCAATTAAATCAGCACATAAAGCAACAACTTTAGGATTATTTTGACTCAAATATTCCATTCCTGCTCCAAATCCCGATCTTGTATCTTTTTTCGTTTCGTAAGTAAACAAAGCCATTTTTTAATAATTTAATAGTCTCCTAAAGTTTCATTTAATTGTGCTAAAGCATCTGCTAATTGCTGATCATTGGGTGCAACTCCATGCCATTTATGACTTCCCATCATAAAGTCGACCCCAGCACCCATTTCTGTTTGCATCAAGATCATGATTGGAGAACCTTTTCCTAATTTACTTTTAGCAATTTGTAAGGTATCAATGATATTTTGCATATTGTTACCATTCATTTTTAGAACTTCCCATCCAAAAGCTTGATATTTAGCTTCTAAACTTCTGTTGTTCATGACCTTTTCAGTTGGTCCATCAATTTGTTGACCATTTTCATCAATGAAAGCAATCAAATTATCGACTTTGTGGTGTGGTGCATACATGGCTGCTTCCCATACCTGGCCTTCATTTTGCTCACCATCTCCCATTAAACAATAAACGGTAGATTGATCGTTTAAGATTTTTTTTGCTTGAGCAGATCCAATGGAAACACTTAAACCTTGCCCTAAGGAACCAGAGGCGATACGAATACCCTCTAAGTGTTCATGAGGGGTTGGATGTCCTTGTAATCTGGAATTTATTTTTCTAAAAGAAGCTAGTTCTGAAACCTTAAAGTAACCTCTTCTTGCCAAAACACTGTAAAGTAAAGGAGAAATATGACCATTTGAAAGGTAAAATAAATCCTCACTAGCTCCACTTAATGAAAATTCAACTTCATTGTCTGAAGATTGATTTAATTTCATTTCACTAAAATAAAGGGCTACTAATAAATCTGTACAACCTAAAGATCCACCTGGATGACCAGATTGACAACCATGCACCATTCTTAAGATATCTCTGCGAACCTGAGATGCAATTTTTTCTAATTCTTGTGTTTGCATAAAATTGATTAATGGATTTGTGAAGTATGATTTTTCGTATCCACTTTCTCTATAATGTTTGTAATAATTCCTTTTTCATCAATGATAAATGTAGTTCTTGCGATTCCCATGTAAGTTTTACCATACATAGACTTTTCTACCCAAACACCATAGTCATTGACAATTTTCTGATCTACGTCAGCTAACAATGTAAAATTCAATTGATATTTTTTCTTGAATTTTTGGTGCTTTTCATTTGAATCAACACTTACACCAATAACCTTGAAACCTTGACTCTGTAAATAATCTAAATTTTCATTTAAATTACACGCTTGAGCTGTACAGCCAGGAGTATCATCTTTTGGATAAAAATAAAGAACTATTTTAGTCCCAAGCAAATTTGTGAAATCCACCAAATTACCATCGGAATCATTCATCGAAATATGGGGTGCCTTATCTCCTATTGTTAATTTCATTGTTATTTAATTAATAATTCAAAAACTTTTTTATCCATTAAATAACCCTCCAATTGATCGCCAATATTTATTGGTCCAACACCTGCAGGGGTTCCGGTGAAAATCAAATCACCCGTTTTCAAGGTAAAATACTTTGATATATCTTCAATCAAATCTGCAATTTTCCAAATCATTAAATTTGATTGACCATCTTGCACCATTTCACCATTTTTCTTTAAAGAAAATGAAATGTTTTGACTGAGAATTTCTTCTATATTTTCAAATGATTGCAAAGGAGAAACAAAAGCAGATGAATCAAATGCTTTAGCTTTCTCCCATGGCAAACCTTTTTCTTTTAATTTGGCTTGTAAATCTCTGGCAGTAAAATCAATTCCTAAACCAATAGCATCGATATATTTATGAGCAAACTTAGCTTCAATATTTTTGCCAATTTTAGCAATTTTTACAACTAATTCAACTTCATAATGCACTTCATTAGAAAATTTTGGGTAATAAAAATCCTTCCCATTTTCTAAATAAGCTGTATCTGGTTTAAGAAAAACAACCGGAGAAGTTGGCTTTTCATTAGACAGTTCATTGATATGATCTACATAATTTCTACCAACGCAAATTATTTTCATATCTTTAAGCCAATACCTCTGATACTAATTTCGCTGCATCTTTTAATAATACCGCTGAGAATACTTTTAAGCCAGAATTATTAATAATGGCTGCACCTTCTTCAGCATTTGTACCTTGAAGACGAACAATGATTGGAACTTTAATTTCTCCAATATTTTTGTAAGCTTCTACTACTCCATTCGCAACTCGGTCGCAACGTACAATTCCGCCGAAAATATTGATTAAGATGGCTTTAACATTCGGATCTTGCAAAATAATTCTGAATCCTGCTTCAACTGTTTTTGCATTGGCTCCTCCCCCCACGTCAAGAAAATTAGCGGGCTCTCCACCTGATAATTTAATAATGTCCATGGTTGCCATAGCAAGACCAGCACCATTCACCATGCAACCAACGTTTCCGTCTAATTTAACATAGTTAAGGTCATTTGCACTTGCTTCAACCTCTAAAGGATCCTCTTCTTCAATATCTCTTAATCCAGCTACATCTTTTTGACGATACAAAGCATTGTCGTCTAAGTTAACTTTTGCATCAACAGCTAAAATTTTATTATCAGAAGTTTTTAATACGGGATTAATTTCAAACATGGATGAATCTGTTTGAACATAAGCTGTATATAATGATTGAATAAATTTTACCATTTCCTTAAAAGCTTGACCAGAAAGCCCTAAAAGGAAGGCCACCTTTCTCGCTTGAAAATCTTGTAAACCAACCCTTGGGTCAATCCATTCTTTAATGATTTTCTCAGGACTATGCTCGGCTACTTCTTCAATATCCATTCCACCTTCAGTAGAAGCCATGATTACATTACAAGCTCTACCACGATCCAATAAAATTGAAAGGTAAAATTCCTTTGTTTCAGACTCACCAGGATAATAAACATCTTCACTAATAAGAATTTTGTTTACTTTTTTACCTTCAGGACCTGTTTGGTGTGTTATCAATTGCATTCCTAAGATTTGAGAAGCTCTTTCTTTTACTTCATCTAAACTCTTAGCCAATTTTACTCCACCCCCTTTTCCTCTTCCACCTGCGTGAATTTGCGCTTTAACTACAAACCACCCAGTTCCGGTTTGAGCTTTTAAAGTCTCAGCTGCAGATATTGCATCTTCAACCTTATCAACTACTATACCTTCTTGGATTCGTACTCCGTAGCCTTTTAAAATTTCTTTTGCTTGGTATTCGTGAATATTCATCTGTATAAAATTTTTAAGTTCGTGAAATTACTACTTATTTGCTAAAATTTTAAAAACTTTGCAAATCATTCTTAAATTCTAAAAATAAGACAAAAAAATGTTGGAATTAAAAAACATTTCTAAAACCATTGGAACTCAATTAATTCTAAATGATATTTCCTTGCAAGTAAATCCCAATGAATTAGTTTCAATACTTGGCCCTTCGGGTTCAGGTAAAAGTACCTTACTACAAATTATAGGTTTACTTACCGATTTTCAAAGTGGATCTGTTGTATTAGAAGGAAGTAATTATTCAAATTTGACAGAAGCGGAAAAGGTGAATTTAAGAAATCAAAAATTGGGTTTTGTATTTCAATTTCATAATTTATTGGGAGAATTCTCTTGTGAGGAAAATATTAAATTTCCATTATTAATTCGTGGAAATAAAATTTCAAAAGAAGAAGAAGACTATTTTCAATTCATTTGTGAAAAACTCCATATATTTTCTTTTATTAATAAATTTCCAAGTCAGCTTTCTGGCGGTGAACAACAACGAGTTGCGGTCGCGCGCGCTTTAATCAATAAGCCTACACTTTTATTAGCTGATGAGCCAACAGGTAATCTTGATAATACCAATGCAGAGAATTTATATAATTTATTCGTCGATTTGAAAAGTGATCTGAAACAAAGTATTATTATGGTGACTCATAACGAAAAACTAACACATAAATCTGACAAAATTATATTTCTAAATTCAGGTAAAATTCAATAATATTTCTGACAAAATGTCATAAATTTGTATTCCAATTAAAAGGAGTTCATTATTTATGCAAGATTTAAAAGTTCTAACAAAACAAGAAATAGAAGGTTTGGATTCTCCCCTTATATCCAAGAATTTAATAGCATCCGATATTCAAAATAAAGTTTATATTGAAAGTTACGGTTGCCAAATGAATTTTGCTGATACTGAGGTTGTTACGTCTATTTTGTTAGAAAATGGTTATGCTACAACTTCTGAATTGAATGAAGCGGATACTATTTTATTAAATACTTGTGCCATTCGTGATAATGCTGAGCATAAAATTCGACATAGATTACAAACCTTTAATTTGTTGAAAAAGAAGCGGCCTGATGTCACCATCGGTATTTTAGGTTGTATGGCTGAAAGGTTAAAGACCAAATTAATTGAAGAAGAAAAAGTTGTTGATTTAGTTGCAGGCCCTGATTCATATAGAGATTTACCTCGTTTGTTAAATGAAATTGAAGATGGGAACAAGGCGATTAATGTGTTTTTATCAAGAGAAGAAACGTATGGGAATATAGAGCCTGTTCGTTTACATACGAATGGCGTAACTGCTTTGGTTAGTATTATGCGAGGATGCGATAATATGTGTTCATTTTGCGTAGTGCCTTATACAAGAGGGAGAGAAAGATCCAGAGACTTACCTTCTATCATCAAAGAATGCAAAGATTTAATTACTCAAGGGTATAAAGAAGTAACTCTTTTGGGACAAAATGTAGATTCTTATAAGTGGCTTAATCCTGAAAATAATTCAGTGGTCAATTTTGCTAATTTGTTAGAAGCAGTTGCTAACATTGATTCTAATCTTCGTATACGTTTTTCAACTTCTCATCCAAAGGATATTACCGATGAGGTTTTATATACCATGGCAAAGTATGATAACATCTGTAAAAACATTCATTTGCCTGCTCAGAGTGGTAATAATCGAATTCTATCTTTAATGAATCGTAATTATACTCGTGAGTGGTATTTGGATAGAATTAAATCAATTCGTAACATTTTGGGAGAATCTTGTGGTATTTCGCACGATATCATAGCAGGATTTTGCTCTGAAACCGAGGAAGAGCATTTGGATACTATTTCTCTTTTAGAAGAAGTCGTTTACGATTTTGGGTATATGTTTTCATATTCAGAAAGACCAGGTACTCCTGCCGAGAAGAAATTAAAAGATGACATATCCGAAGTGGTAAAAAAGCGTAGATTAGCTGAAATAATTGATGTTCAAAGAAAACATTCTGAAATTAGAAATAAACAGTTTATTGGAAAAATTGAGAAGGTTTTGGTAGAAGGTGATTCGAAAAAATCGAATAATCATCATTTTGGTAAAATTGATTCTAACAAGGTTGTCGTTTTTCCAAAAAAGAATGAAACAAAAGGTGATTATGTAATGGTAAAGATAACTAGTTGTACTTCTGGAACTTTATTAGGTGAAATAATTTAATAACTATGGCTGAATTAAATCATATTTCTAGCTTAAAAGCACGTTTTGGTATAATTGGTAATTCACCGAATTTAATTAGAGCCATATCTGTAGCAGAGCAAGTTGCCCCTACTGACATGACGGTTTTAATTACAGGTGAAAGTGGTTCAGGAAAAGAGTCTTTTTCAAAGATTATTCATCAATTATCAAAAAGGAAACATGGGCAATTCATCGCAGTCAATTGTGGTGCAATTCCAGAAGGAACCATCGACTCAGAATTATTTGGACACGAGAAAGGATCATTTACAGGTGCCATAGAGAGTAGAAAGGGATATTTTGAAGTGACAGATGGAGGTACCATTTTTTTGGATGAGATTGCTGAAATGCCATTGGGAACTCAAGCTAGATTATTGAGAATTCTTGAAAATGGAGAATTTTACCGCGTAGGATCCTCTAAAGTTCAAAAGACTAATGTTCGAGTTGTTGCTGCCACAAATTTAAATCTTCAAGATGCGATCGAAAAAGGAAAGTTTAGAGAAGATTTGTTTTATCGACTTTCAACTGTCCCGATTTATGTCCCACCTTTGCGAGAACGAGGAGATGATATAGAATTATTATTTAGAAAATTCACCACGGATTTTTCTGAATTACATCGTGTTAAGCCTATTATGTTGACCAATGAAGCCAAAGATTTGCTTCAAAAACAACGTTTTCCTGGTAATATTCGACAATTGAAAAATTTGGCAGAACAAATTTCTATTTTAGAATTGGGTGACCGAATTGTTGATGCTATTAAACTTCAATATTATTTAGATTTTAATGAACCGAAAGTTTCTACCAAGGTAACAAAATCTGATTTTTTTCATCCTTCAGATGGGATCAATGAAAGAGAGATTTTGTATAAAATTTTATTTGATTTAAAGAGGGATGTAACGGAGCTAAAGAAAATATTATTAAAATTAATTGAAACTGGTTCTGCAAATGCTTATGATATCATTAATGAAAATATGTCTATTTTTGAAGATATTAAGCCTAAATTTGATGAATCTGCAAGAAGTATCAGTTTACCTGCAGCTACCAACTCAAGTGCTGAGCCATTAATTATTTCTAGTAATTCACCTAGTTTAGAATCAAATGTAGAGGATATCGAATTAGTTGAAGAAGGAAGTAGCTCAGTCAATGACGTTACCTTATCTTTGGAAAAGCAAGAAAAGGAAATAATTATTAAAGCACTGAAGAAAAATAAAAATAAGAGAAAATATGCTGCAAAGGATCTTGGAATCTCTGAAAGAACTTTATATCGTAAAATTAAACAATATGATCTTGAAGAGTTATCTTAAAATATTGATTTCTTTGATTTGCTGTTCAATAGGGTTGTCCTCCTGCTATAGTTTTAAGGGTGCTAGTTTGTCTCAAGAATTAAAAAGCATTCAAATTACTAATGTTCGCATAGAGGCCGCTGGTGGACCTACTAATTTAGGCTTAGAAGTTAATGAAAAGTTAAAAGAATATTTTCAAAGAAATACCTCATTAAAATTAAGTATTCAAAATCCTGATTTATTACTGGAAGGTACAATTGTTGGATATGAATTAAGTCCACAGGCTCCTACATCTGATGATAAAGCAGGTTTAAATAGAATTACGCTAAGAATTTTGTTTAAATTGACGAATCGTTTGGATGAAGAGAAAAATTTTGAACAAGAATTTTCTTTTTACCAAGATTTCCCTCAAAATCAAACATTGAGTCAAGTTGAAAAAGCTTTAATACCTAAAATGGTAGATCAAATCATTTTAGATTTATTTAATAAAATAGCTGGAGATTGGTAACATGAATAAAGCACAGGCACTTTGGATTTTGTTAAATAAAATAGATAGAGATAATTACCCTCTCTTGAGAGAATTTGATATTGATCGAGAGAAATATCCTTTTTTTTATTTATTGAATTGGAATGAGAAATATTCTCCGGAGATCATTAGGAAAGTGTCTTTACAGTCATTAAATCGGACTAATTTTTATTTTTCAATGATTGATGCTAATGAATTTACAAATAGTAGAAATAAAATAGACATTGAAAATAATTTGGATGTTCAAACGCAAGATGAAATAATTAATGATTTTTTAATTAATTCACCTAGTATTTCAAAACCAAAACGCATTTCAGATGATAATAATGCTGATTCTTTGTCGGAAAGCGATTATTCAAATATAGCTTTAAACTTGCCAGCATCTGAAACCTTTGCTAAAATATTAATTAAACAAGAAAAATTTGAATCTGCAATTCGTATTTATGAACAATTAAGTTTGATTAAACCTGAAAAAAGCCTTTACTTTGCAACTCAAATTTTAGAATTAAAAAATAAATTAACAAAATAACAATCATGTTTACATTACTTATTTCACTTATCGTTTTATTTTCTGCCTTATTGATTATTTTAATTTTAGTTCAAAATCCAAAAGGTGGTGGAATTAGTGGTGAGTTTTCTTCTTCTGGTGCAACACAAATGTTTGGTGTTCAAAAAACAGGTGATTTAGTTGAACAATTGACTTGGGGATTCTCAATAGCTATTTTAGTTTTGGTATTAGTTACGAATTTTACCGTATCAAAAGGTAGTACAGATGCAATTCAATCGATTAATGTTGAAAAAGCTGCAACAAAGACTGTCCCTTCTGCTCCAGCTCCTATCCAACCGGCTGCACCAATTGCACCAGCAAAATAATTGTTAGTTAATTTTCACTGACAAAATTTCAGGGTTAATTTTCTTGGCATAATCTGTGCATATATTGTTCTATCTACTTAGATGATTAAGTAGTATTAATATTTATTTGAAAACCTAAAAATAATTAACATGTCAAATTTAAGTATCAAACCGTTAGCAGACCGTGTTGTCGTTGAACCTGCTGTAGCTGAAGAAAAAACAGCTTTTGGTATCATTATACCAGATACAGCGAAAGAAAAACCACAAAAAGGAGTAATTGTAGCTGTTGGAAATGGTAAAAAAGACGAGCCAATAACAGTTAAGGTTGGTGATTTAGTTTTGTATGGTAAGTATTCTGGTACAGAGATTAATATCGAAGGCAAAGATTATTTAATCATGCGTGAATCTGACATTTTTGCAGTTTTATAATTTTAAAATTTTGTACAAATCCAAAAATAATAATTAACAATATGGCAAAGGAATTATATTTTGATAGCGAAGCTAGAGAAAAAATGAAAAGAGGGGTTGACACCCTTGCAAATGCTGTTAAAGTTACTTTAGGACCAAAGGGTCGTAATGTAATTATCGATAAAAAATTCGGTTCTCCTTCAATTACTAAAGATGGTGTTTCTGTAGCTAAAGAAATTGAATTAGAAGATGCTGTTGAAAATATGGGTGCTCAGTTAGTAAAAGAAGTTGCTTCTAAAACTGCTGATCAAGCTGGAGACGGTACTACAACTGCCACTGTTTTAGCTCAATCGATTTACACAATTGGTTCAAAGAACGTTGCTGCTGGAGCGAATCCAATGGATTTGAAAAAAGGTATCGAAAAAGCGGTAGATGCTATCGTAACTAACCTTAAAAAGCAATCTCGTCCAATTACAACTTCTACTGAAATTGCTCAAGTAGCAACTATTTCAGCAAATAATGATTCGGAGATTGGAAATATGATTTCTTCAGCCATGGATAAAGTGGGTCGTGAAGGTGTCATTACTGTTGAAGAAGCAAGAGGTACTGAAACTGAGGTTAAGACTGTAGAAGGTATGCAGTTTGATAGAGGTTA
>JBJTNH010000091.1:0-10240 GCA_046073945.1 Aquirufa sp.
CTAGGACCAGAGGTTTTCACTCCTCCCCCAAAGGTAAATTCCGGGGTGATTCGATTGGTCAGAAATTGGGATAAAAAATTAGCGTGTGACCCTAAAAAATTCAAAGCGCTCGTCAAAATGGCTTTCAACCAAAGAAGAAAAACCTTGCGTAATGCATTAAGAGCTTTGCAATTGCCGGATCATGAATTATTAAACAAACGGGCAGAACAGTTGGGTGTGGCAGAATTCACCTTATTGACAGAGCTTTGGAAAGAAAACGGATATTTGGGGAATTGAGTTTTTGAAAAATTTTAATACCCAGACAACAAAGCATAAGTAATTATTTGACTAAATTGCACAAATTTAATTTCCCCCTCAATCATGGAAGTAGCCAACAAACAACACCTTCCGTTCGAACTGACCAAAGAGTTTTTAGAGGAAATCCGTATTTTGATCGAAACAAAATCGGAAGAGGAAATATTATTAAAAATTGAAGACTTATTTCCTGCCGATATTTCCAACATTTTGGATGAATTATTATTAGGCGAGGAAGCGAAATATTTGATTCAATTATTGGATCCCAAAATAGCCGCTGAAATCATTTCGACTTTAGATGCTGATGACCGAAAAAAATTCTTAAAAAACTTCAATTCGAAAGAAATCGCAGTTTATATCAATGTCATTGATTCCGATGATGCGGTTGATATTTTGAATGAACAACCTGTTCGTATCCGCGAAGAAGTGATTGCCTTGCTAAAAGATAGAGAACAAGCTCGATTTATCATTGATTTAATGCACTATGATGAAGATTGTGCAGGTGGATTGATGCAAAAAGAGTTGATTAAAATCAATGTCAAACAAACCGTAACAGAATGTGTCGAAGAAATTAGACGACAAGCTGAAGATGTAGAGAAGGTTTATGCTGTTTACGTGGTAGATGATGATGGACTGCTTTTAGGAACAGTTTCTTTAAAGAAAATTATTCTAGCCAAAAGAGGTTCTAAAATTCAAGACGTTTATGAGGCAGATGAAATAGTTTCTGTTCAAACCTATATTCCAGGCGAAGAAGTTGCTGCATTGATGCAGAAATATGATTTAGAGGCAATTCCTGTGGTTAATATTCAAGGGCGCTTATTGGGTCGCATTACGATTGATGACGTGGTCGATTTTATCACGGAATCTGCCCAAGAGGATATTCAAGTCATGGCCGGTATTTCAGAGGACGTAGAGGAAGATGACTCCATTTGGTTATTGGTGCGTTCCCGTTTACCTTGGTTAATTGGTGGAATGGTCGGTAGTTTTTTAGCTGCCAAAATCATTGATCGTTTCGATTCAACCATCTCCCTTTTACCTGCCATTTCAGCTTTTATACCTCTAATCGGTTCCACTGGAGGAAATGTGGGTATTCAATCCTCTTCCTTAATTGTACAAAGTTTGGCAGATAAAAGTGGTTTGGATACCACCTTAGGCAAACGTCTGCAGAAAGTGGTAATCGTTGCATTTATTAATGCCTTGATTGCAGCCATTTTTGCTTTCGGTTGTTCGATGTTGATTGACAACGGGGCAATTATGTTATCCATTACCGTTTCACTTTCCCTTTTTGCAGTCGTTATGTTAGCCTCCTTAATGGGCACTTTAACGCCATTGGCATTGGATAAACTCAAAATAAATCCAGCCGTTGCCAGCGGCCCTTTCATCACCACAACCAATGACATATTGGGTTATGGTGTTTATTTTCTAATCGTTTATTTCCTTTTAGGCTAAGATGTTAGCTGTCATCCAAAGAGTTTCTGAAGCACAATTAAGCATTGCTGGAGGGGCCTATGCACAAATTAAGCAAGGTTTTGTAGTGCTTTTGGGAATTCATGAAAGTGATGAGGCATCCGATGTAGAATATTTAGCCAAAAAAATCATTGGATTGCGTATCTTTTCGGATGAGGAAAATAAAATGAATTTGGACCTTTTGGCTGTCAATGGAGACATTTTATTGGTGAGTCAGTTTACTCTTTTTGCTCAAACAAAAAAAGGAAATCGTCCAAGTTTTATTGAAGCAGCAAGACCAGAAAAGGCCATTCCTTTGTATGAATCAATGATTCATACTTTGAAAAATAAATTAGGCAAAGAAATTCAAACAGGAAAATTTGGGGCAGATATGCAAGTTCAATTATGCAATGATGGCCCCGTAACCATTATCATAGATTCAAAAAATCCATAAAATGAGCATAGAAGAAGCACAGAAAATTGTCGACAAATGGATCCAAGAGGTTGGAGTTCGTTATTTTAATGAACTGACCAATATGGCAATGTTAACAGAAGAGGTAGGAGAAGTAGCTCGGATAATCGCCAGAAGGTATGGAGAGCAATCGGAAAAAGAGTCGGATAAGAATAAAGATTTAGGGGATGAAATGGCGGATGTTTTATTTGTATTGATTTGTTTGGCTAATCAGACGGGTGTCAATTTAGAAGAAGCATTAAAGCGTAATTTGGAAAAGAAAACTGAGAGGGATTTTGATCGTCATAAAAACAATCCAAAGCTAAACTTATGAAAATTGCAATCTTAGATGGATTTACCTTATTTCAGCATGATATTCGCTGGAAAGAACTTTCTGACACAGATAAAATTCACTATTTCGATCGAACAGATTCAACAAATATACCCTCAGAAACTTTAGATGCAGAAGTATTAATTACGAATAAATTCGTGATTAATGAAGAAAATTTACAGAAATTTAAACAGGTGAAATTAATCATTGTTTCCGCGACAGGTTACAATTGTGTAGATATTCCTGCTTGTAGAGCACGGGGGATTCAAGTTTCCAATGTGCCCAATTATGGAACCTACTCCGTAGCGCAACATGCCTTAGCTTTATTGTTAAATTGGAGTAATGGAGTGGAGAAACATCAAATATCCGTAAAAAATGGGGATTGGGTCAATTCAAAAGATTGGTGTTATGCCTTACAACCTCTGATTGAATGGCAAGGAAAAAATTTGGGTATTATTGGCATGGGAAATATCGGTCAATGTTTTGCTCAAATGGCAGCTAGCTTAGGTATGAATATTTTTTATCATCATACCAAAGATTTAGGAATTCCAAATTACCATTTTGTATCCAAAGAGGAATTAGCTCAAATTTCAGATGTTATTAGTTTACATTGTCCACTTAATACCCAGACAGATAAATTAATCAACAAAGATTTTTTAGCCTTGATGAAACCCAATGCCATCATCATCAATACCTCTAGAGGTGGATTAATCCAATCCCAAGATTTGGCAGATGCAGTCATAAATAGGCAAATCGCAGGTGCATTATTAGACGTCTTGGAAACAGAACCCCCAGCAAAAAACCATCCGTTGATTGGAATAGAAGGTATTCAAATCACACCTCATATTGCTTGGATAAGTTTTGAAGCAAGAAGTCGAATTTTCTCCATTATGCAAGATATATTAAATGGGTATCGTGGAGGATGTATGATAAATGAGGTAAGAGGTAAGAGGTAAGAGGTAAGAGGTAAGAGGTAAGAGTGTCACTCTGTACAACCGAACGCGTTATTTTGGGCAATTTTATGAACTAAAAGTTCAATACATAGTACGCACTCGGTACAACCGAGCGCGCTATTTAACTTTTACCTCTTACCTCAAATCTATCTCGCATTCTGACTTTTCTCAATTATATGTCCCATATTTTTACCTTCTGTTTCATTGGGAACATAGGGCGAAACAATTGAAATTTGATCCAAGACAGGATTTAATTTTTGAATCACGGGATGACGGACATCAAATTCTGTTTGACCTGAAACCTGAAGATATTCTGCATCTGAAATCCCTTCATGTTGATTATTTTTATTACTGAAAGTTGCTACGTGACTTAATTTATCCCCGCCAAGTTTACCGCCTTCCCAGCTTACTACCGTACCTCCGTGTGCCCAATTAAATCCCGAAATGGTGAAATTTTTGGAATTAATCTTCTCTACTTCAGCCAAATTCATTCCTAAATAAAGCCCTGATGTTGTTTCCCAGTCCGACTTCTCTCCCAAAATGGTCACATCAATGATCTGTTGATTATGGTAAAATACCAATACTTGATTTTGAGTTTTAGGATATAAAATAGATCCACTTAATGTATCGTCCCCCATCACAATGACCGTATCAGCTATGAGATTTTGTTCTCCAAATTTCGATTTTAAACCTGCCAAATCCTTGCATTCCAATACCTGATTTAAATTTTTCTTTGCTGATTTTACCTCCGTTTGGGTATTTTCAGAACAAGAAACAAGGATGATACTGATGAATAGAAGTAGGATATGTTTCATTTTGAAGGGATTTAAGCATTAAATTTAAGAATTTCAGCACTGAAAAAAAAATTTCAAAAAATTTACAAAAAGTTGCAAAATCACAATTTGGCATAAAATCAGATGCACTACTTTTGCGTATAGATATCAGCGTTACCACTTGAAGATATCAATTAAATAAATACAACCACCATTTTTAATACACCACACAAATGAAAAAAGTCATTTTTACCATTCTTGCATTATCAATTGCACCATTTACTTTTGCTCAAAAAGCAAACCAGTTACGTATCGGTTTTGAGTTAGGGAAAACGCTCCCAAGCAATGGAACAAATAATACCTCGTTTGCTTTTGAAGCTAAGTACAATCTAAAGAAAAATCTTAACATTGGTTTAAGAGAAGTCCTTACCACTGAAGTCAGTACTAATTCTGCTATGTTATTAACCAGCGATTATTACTTCCATAAAGAAGGAAATTCGATTGCACCATTTGTTGGGATTGGAGCTGGACCTTACTTACCTGGAATTATCAAACCATCCAATGATTCATTCCAATATGAGATTACAGATCCCAACAACACGATTCGTTTAGACGCTACCGTTAGAGCTGGTTTTGAATTCAGCAAGTTCAGATTTACCACTGAATACAACATGGTACCTTCTGCAAGTCAAAAAAATTACTTAAATATTTCTTTCGGAATTTTCCTAGATGGAGGTAGATGGAAATAAGCCTTTAAACTACTCTCAATATTTTAATACAATACCACTAATTTATAAAAACCACTATTGATAAATAACAACCACCAAACTCCTGGCACCATGTGCTCCAATAACCAAAGATTGCTCAATATCAGCCGTTTTGGAAGGTCCAGATAAAAACAAACCAAATCCAGTACTCGCCTTTTCTACCTTAATATAAGCCTCATGCAAATGAGCAACTACGTTTTCCGCTTTCAAATGAATGACCAAATGCTGACAAATAAAAGGTGCCACCCGATGTGGGAAATCACCCTCATCTAACCAAATAGCTCCATTTTCAGCAACACCAAATTGTCCATTAATTTCCAACACTTCTACCTCTGCTAAACTCAGACCATCCTCAACCCTTTCTACTTGTTGATATCGCTCAACAGAAGGAAATAATTGATCCAAAGCAACACCGGCCTCATCTTTTGTATTTACCTCAACATAATGCGCTCCTACCGTTTTTAAAGAAGCTAAAAATTGCCCGTATATATCTGCAACAGTAGCATCTGGCATATAAGAATTTGGCATTTCAAGCTTTTGACTTGAAACAGCTTTTATCGCGTTGAGTATTTCTTCTCTACTTTTCATTTTCGATTCGCTTTAAGCCATTCTTGAAAACTTTGTTTCGGAACTTCAGGCATTTCTCTTTGCTTGTACCAATGATTCTATCCATTGTTCGTTGCAAAAGGAAAAATTTTCATCAAATTACGTAAAAATTTACCCATAATTTGGTAAACCTTCGGATGAGCCAAAACCCATGCCATTCCTTGCATTCCAATTTTCTTCGACAAAGGTGCTAAGCCTTCCTTCATTAAATCTTGTCGCCAGAACCACAATTGCTCATGGATATTGATTTTAACTGGACAAACATTGGAACAACTACCACACAAAGTACTGGCAAAAGGCAAATCTGCATTGGCTTTTTTATCAAAATTAGGAGCTAAAATAGATCCAATAGGTCCAGCAACGGGTTGATGATAACTATGACCACCACTTCTACGATACACCGGACAGGTATTAAAACAAGCCGCGCAACGAATACATTTCAAGGAATTACGGTATTCATCTTGAGCCAATTGCCTCGTTCGACCATTATCCAACAAAACAATGTGCATTTTTTGTCCTTTCCGAGGTTTGGCAAAATGACTAGAATAAGTTGTAATCAATTGACCAGTAGCACTTCTGGCTAATAATCGAAGAAAAACACTTAAATCTTCTCTTCTTGGAATTACTTTTTCGATTCCCATGCAAGCAATATGTACATCTGCCAAATGAGCACCCATATCTGCATTTCCCTCATTGGTACAAACCACAAATTCACCTGTATTTGCAATAGCAAAATTGACTCCTGTAATAGCAAGCTTAGAAGTCAAAAATTTCTCTCTCAAATGCTGACGAGCAGCTTCTGTCAAAAATTGAGGATCTTTATTTCCTTTTGGAGTTCCCAAATGTTGATGAAAAGTTTCTCCAACATCTTCTTTTTTTAAGTGAATAGCTGGCAAAACAATGTGGCTGGGTGCTTCATTTCTGAACTGAACAATTCTTTCTCCTAAATCAGTATCCACTACATCAATCCCATTTTTTGCTAAAAAATCGTTCAAATGGCACTCCTCCGTCAGCATCGATTTGCTTTTAACAATGGCTTGAACGTTTTGTTCCTTCGCAATGGATAAAACAATTTGATTTAATTCAGCTGCATCTTTCGCCCAATGAACTTCAACTCCATTGGCTTGTGCATTGGATTCAAATTGAACCAACAATTCTCCTAAATTCGACAAAGTATAGTCTTTGATGGCTGAAGCTTGATTTCTCAATCTCTCCCAATCATCTACATTCTTGCTAGCAATATCCCTTTTGGAACGAACGAACCACAAGGTTTCATCATGCCAATTGGTTCTTTCCTCATCAGCAATAAATTTCTCGGAAGCTTCTGAATGACTAAGCATGTGAATTTAATATTTCAACAATATGAATAACCTTGATGTTTGATTTTTGGCGACGCAAAATACCTTCCATATGCATTAAACAAGAGGTATCCGTCCCAGTAATATATTCAATTTCATTATCAGCGTGCTCTTGGATGCGATCTTTTCCCATTTTCACAGAAACTGCTTCTTCTGAAACACAAAAGGTACCACCAAAACCGCAACACTCATCTTTTCTCTTTGGATAAACCCACTGAACTCCTTCCACTAAATCCAATAAATTAGAGACTTTGGTATAAGCTGGGGCATTTAATTCAGTCATCGAACTTAATCCCAATCCTCTTTGTCCGTGACAACTTTGATGTAAACCGACTTTGTGCGGAAATGTTGCAGAAAGTGAATTTACTTTCAAAACATCTGTTAAAAATTCACAAATTTCGAAGACAGAATTACGAATTTTTTCAGAAGGATGATGCTCTTTTATATGTAAAATACAAGAACCAGAAGGTCCTACGATGTAATCAAATCCTTCAAAATTATGTGTAAAATTAGTATCACAACCTTCCGTAGTATTGGCAAAGCCAGAATTTGCCATGGGCTGGCCACAGCAAGTTTGATTTTCAGGTATCACAACCTCACATCCCAATTTTTCCAGTAACTCAAGACTAGCAATCGCTACTTGGGGGTAAAATTGATCAATATAGCAAGGGACAAATAGGGCTACTCGCATGGTAAAAACCTTTTCAATTGTACCAAATTAGTAGGAATAACTTGATCATTCCAAGCAGAATGAATGGCTAAAGCAGCACCTAAAGCACTTGCTTGGGCCACTTCTGCACCATAAACCTCCACACCATCAAATGTATTTGCTAAGAAATTCATATAAATTTCATTATGACTAAATCCTCCATCTACTAAAATCTTTTTTACAGGTTTTGTATCAAACACCAAACGTAAGGAATAAATCTGTTGAATCATCAAATCGACCATCAATTGGTGATATGCCTCTTCATAACTTGAAAAATCAGCTAAATTTCTTTGATCAAATCCTGAATTTAAAAGAAAATCCATATTTGCTTCTTTCAGCGAAGGCATCGTTTTTTTCAATTGTTCCTGAAAAATGGATAACCAATGATCATCATATTGAACATTCTTATGCGATTTTGGTGGAACAGAAAAATGCTTTTCGAGCCTTTTCGTTTGTATTTCATGCTCATTTCCTGCAAACAAACGAGATGCTTTCACTGGTTTTCCATCCATTTGCATAAAACATAACACATCATTTTGTAATTCTACATCTGTCAGTAAAGTGGAATTAAATGGATGCAATGAAATACACCAAGTACCCGTAGAAATCAAAATAAACTCCTCTTTTACACTACTCAAATAAGGAAATAAAGCAGAAGAAGAATCATGCAAGCCTGCCCCTACTGGTATATTTTTATTACCCAATGCCAAAGGGAAGGTTTTTGTTCCTTCAACCAAAGGAGGTAATTTTTCATCGATTTTTTCACTATACACCCACTTGTGGTAATCATTTTTACTAAAATCCCATAATTGTGTATGACAACCAATGGAAGTTAATTCAGCATAAAATTGATGAGTAAAAAGCGAAGATAAAAAATTAGGCCAATGCAGCACCCATTTGATTTGATTCCATTTCTCAGGTTTCAAATACTTGATAGAATAAACCTGCATCCCAGAATTCAAATGTCCTAAAACGGGAGAAGCGGTTTCTTGGGCAATTAATTCCTTTGCCCCGTATGTTGAATAATATTTGGAAGAAAGTTCCGAAGGAAATGGCTTCAAATAGTTGTACAAAGGCAAATTGGCATCTCCATTTTCATCGACATATACGATACTAGCGCCATATCCAGAAAAATTCAAAGCCTTAATTTCAAATTGCTCAGATTGCAAAAGTTCAGAAAAAATCTCTTTTACCCATTGAACAACGGCAGACAAATTTTCCGTAGCAAAACCATCTTCATCGATGATCTCGTCAAAATTGATTGATTTTTCGTAAACAATTTGATAAGATTGATTCCATAAAAACACTTTTTTATTGGTTTTCCCAATATCAAAAATGGCAATTACTGGTATTTTCATGGAATCCAAATTTTCGTTTATAAACCAGTTGCTTGGGTTTTTTCTCCTCTAACCTTGATTAATTGCCCACGTACATTTTCAGAACGATACAAGGACATTGGATTTAAGGCTCCACCTAATTCTAAACGTGCTTGTGCAACCAATGGGCGCAAATCAGTCCTAAATGCTGCTTGCAAAATTTCTTGGCAAGCCACCACATCATTGGCATCACGAGCGGCTTCTAAAGCCTTACGATCCACCATAAGTGCTTGTGCATAAGCTAATTGAATCGCTTCTACGGATTGTAGCAAATCTTCCAATGGATCTTTCACATTGTGTGAAGCATCGATCATCCAACCTAAATCTTTGGCGTGATTCATCCCACGAGCATCCATCCCTTCCACCAATTCATTGAAAATCAGGAATAATTGATAAGGCTTGATAGAACCTGCTGTCAAAGCATCATCACCATATTTGGAGTCATTGAAGTGGAAACCACCTAATTTACCTTCCATCAATAACAAAGCAACAATTTGTTCAATATTGGCATTGGGCAAATGGTGTCCTAAATCAACTAAGGTCAATGCTTTCTCACCCAATTTATTCACCATAGAATACGATTGTCCCCAATCACCGACTGTTGTTGAATAAAAATTGGGTTCATAGGCTTTATATTCCAAAAACAATTTCCAATCGCTAGGTAATGCGGCGTAAATTTCTTGTAAACTTTCAACCGTTCTTTGATAAGCCTTGCGAAAATTCAATTGCCCAGGAAAACAAGAACCATCTGATAACCAAACTGTTAAGGACTTAGAACCTAATTCAATTCCATGCTGAATTACTTCAATATTGTGTTGGATAGCTTGTTTACGAGTTGCTTGATTGCTATGCTGCAAAGAACCAAACTTGTAACTATGCGCTTGTCCAGCTTGATCTTGGAAAGTATTTGAATTAACAGCATCAAAAGCTAAGCCATGCTGAGCCGCTAAATTTTTAATTTGGTTAGCATCTTGAGGGATATCCCAAGGAATATGTAAAGAAATAGCGCCAGAAGATTGATTCAATGCGTGTAATAAACCCACATCTTCAATTTTTTCTTCCAGGCTTCGTGGTTCGCCGGCACCAGAGAATCTCGCGAAGCGTGTACCCCCTGTGCCCAACGCCCAGCTCGGAATAGCAACTTGAAATTCAACTAACTTATTAACAACACTCTCT
>JBJTNH010000092.1:0-11310 GCA_046073945.1 Aquirufa sp.
TTCTAAGACCGTTTGACGATAGGCTTTGTAACCTCCTACTAAAATGTGGACTTTCAAGCCCGCGGTTTCAAACAACCAAGCCATGCTTCCACTTCGCATGCCTCCTCTCCAACAATGAACCAAAACGGTGCCATCTACGGCTAATTTCTTTGCCTGTTTTACCCATTTGGCTAAGTTAGGTCCCACGAAACTCAAGCCCAACTCAACAGCCTTATCTTTTCCCTCATTTTTATAGCAAGTCCCTACAGCCGCGCGTTCGTCGTTGGAAAAAATGGGAAAGGAAATTGCCCCAGGAATGTGCGCCCTTTCAAATTCGCCTGGAGACCTGACATCTAAAATCGGGAAGGTCTTTGCGGCTTCGAGAAATTCTTTAGGACTTAATTTTTGTGGCATGGTGTTTAAGCTAGTTCTAGCACGTAAAGTTCAAAATTCAAAGGATCAAAAATATCCAATAAATCTTGGATGAAATGAGGATAATTTAGGTAGAAATTCAAGAAATTATCATGTCTTTCTTGCCAATGACCCTCTGGGAAAAGCTTGGATTTAAGCGTTAAAAGCTGCTGAACATGAATTTCTTGGTTTCGTTCTTCAGCTTTTTTCATGCGCTTTTCCAAATTTTCCAAGCCCGTCACCCACTTATGTTTTTCTGCCAAAACAGAGGCTTCCAAGGTTTTGTCAACCGCCCCTATTTTCAATAAAATTTGTTGAATAATTGGATCAATTAAGCTTTGCTCCTCATTAAAATCTAAAATTTTATCAGAATGGTCTTCGACAAATTTCTTTTTCAAAGTGATATCATCCAAGAATAAATCTTGCAACGGGAAATCCAACTTTTGAATTCTTTGTTGTTGTTGTGGGCTTAAAACCAAGGCAAAATTTCGAGGCAATAAAATAGGATAAAGAACCTGATGCGCATCAAAAATGCCTTTTAACTGCAACCAATACGCCACTTCTGCGCCACCACCTAAATAGGCTAAATTGGGCAAAATGGTCTCTTGGTACAAAGGGCGTAAAACTACATTGGGACTAAATTTTTCAGGATGTGCGTTTATCTCATTTTGCAACTCCTCCTTTGTCCATTCAATGGAAGAATGAACAACTTGATATTTCCCTTCATGGCATTCAATTCGCTCCCTAAATCCTTTTTCTAAATAGAAAAAATTAATTTCCCTCGCATGAATTTGAGGTTTATATCCTAATTTTTCTAAATCCTGATTTTTTTCATTGACCAAATCCAAATGTTTGAATTGGAATAAATCCGCTTCCATAACAGGTATAAATGCCCGTTTTAAATCAGCGTCATCTCCATCGATGCAAATCAAATTTTCATTTGGAAAAAGTGCGTGCATGTACATTCGTACAGCATCTGTCAAGGTTTTACCTGTTAAATAGGCATTATGAAACAATTCCACTTTCTCTGGAAAAGAAGCCAAAAAAGCGGGCATTTCTTCCAAGGTAAATTGGCCTACTGGTCCTTTTTGATGGGTTTCAAAGGTATATTTTTTGCCAAAGCAGTAAAAATGGTTGATTTCATCCCAATCGTGGTCTTCTGTTGCCATCCAATAGACGGGCACAAAATGATAATCGGGAAATTGTTGCTTTAATTTTTTGGCCAAATTAATGGTTGACACAATTTTATAAATAACGTATAAAGGCCCCGTGAATAAATTCAATTGGTGGCCTGTGGTTACGGTAAAGGTTTTAGCATCGAGTAATTGATCAATATTCTTTGAATCAGCCTGCTCTGCATACTGTTTCTTCAAAACCTTGACCAAGGTTTCTCTTTTGGATAAAGAAAAATCAGATTTGGATTGTATTTGATGTTCAAAAGACTGCAAATGAGGAGAATAACCATACAGATTTTTCAACTCCTCTTTACCCGATAAATAGTCTAATAATAAACCAGAAAATGAATTTAGTTGTTCTAAAGGATAGCTTTTGTGTTGCATATTTTTGGATTACCAATGCTTTAATCATTAAAAACCTGATAATTTTTCTTAAAGTTCAAACGAATTTAAATATATTTAAGGAATAATTAGGTTCGTTCATCAGCAAATGAAATATTTCAGGATAGTTTTACTACTAATAGTACCTTTTACGTTTTTTGGTCAACAATCTCCGCAGTTTACGCAATTTATGATGAACAAGTACCTTTATAACCCGGCTTTCGCAGGTTATGAAGATTATATAGACATCAAATCAGGTTTCAGACAACAATGGCTTGGCTTAGGTGTTCCTTCCAAAACTTTTTATATTACTGGTAATTTATCGATTGATAAATCAGACAGAACTTCAGAAGGGCCAACTCCCTATATCTCTAAAACCATACGACGAAATTTTACTCCAACGGCGATTCGTAAAAAAGAAGAAAAACCTCCTTTTCATCAAGGACTAGGAGTACAGATAATGTCGGATCAATTTGGTCCCCTTTTCGATTATTCTTTCGCACTTACTTATGCCTATCATTTACCGCTTGGCGGAGAAAGAAAATTAGCCGTAGGAACTTCTGTTGGAGTTCATCAGCGTATTTTGGATTTCAATGTAGGAAATTTTGATGCGCATGATCCTGGAGATAATCGACTTATCTCAGAGGGAAAGCTAACTGGAGGACATCCTTTAATCAACATCGGTTTTTTATACTACAATAGAACTGCCTACATCGGATTATCTGCCAATCAATTAATCATGCAAAGCGTGAATTATGAGCGTTTGGTCAAACAAGCCAAAGCAGATACGGTTTCATGGTTTGGCGATACAAGTCCTAGCTATCAATTACAAGCAGGAATCACCAAACGAATCAATGAAAGTTTAAAAATAAGTCCATCTGTATTAATCAAATCAACCAATTTTTCCAATGTCATGCTGGAGGCCAATGTAAAGGCTAGTTTTGATGATCAATTTTGGATCGGCGCATCTTACCGCCACAAAGAGGCCATTTCTGCTTTATTCGGCGTACAATTTAGTCAAACCACCCAATTATCTTATTCCTACGATTTCCATCCCAATAGTTCCTTTGCTGGTAATTACGGATCACATGAAATTGTGTTTGGGATAAGTTTTAATAATAAATTGGTGAGGTAAAAGTCGAAAAGAGAAAAGAGAAAAGAGAAGAGAGAAAAGAAAAAACCTATTACCTCTTACCTTTTACCTCTTACCTTTTACCTCTTACCTATTTCCTCATACGCCTTCCCAGGTATCGGAGAATTGAATTCTTCTGATTTGATTTCAGGTTTTTCCCAGTTTAAATAACCTTTGACCCAAGCGAAAGCAAGACCAAGGGATAAAATTGCGACAAAAATTAACATTTCTACGAGAGCATAGGAAGTCCAAGAGGGACTGGCTTGAAGTAATTCTTTGTCCTTAAAAACCACTGCCCAAGGAAAAAGAAAGATTAATTCGATTTCAAAAAGGACAAATAATAAGGCAATCACATAAAATCGGGGATTAAATCGGACATTGGCATTACCAACAGGCGCTTCTCCTGATTCATACGTACTTAATTTTTCTACATTGGGGCGATTCGGGCGAATCCATTTTGCGAGAAACAAAACAAAAGCCATGAAGAAAACTCCAGCCAATAAAAAAGCGCCTATATAGCCAAATTGCTCAATCATTTTTTGAATTTTAAATAGCCTTTTATCACGGTAAACGTTGTTATCGCTAAAAAGAAAATGATAATATATTGTACGTAATTAATGATCCAAGGAAATTGATGGCCTAAATAATAGCCACTTGTTACCAAAATCCCTACCCAGAGAAATGCCCCTACCAAGTTCAAGAAAATATAGCTTAACCATGACATTCGGCTAATACCCGCTAAAATAGGTGCAAAAGTTCTGACTACGGGCAAAAAGCGACTAATCACCAAAGCCATGAAACCAAACTTCTCAAAAAATTCTCTTGTTGAATCTAGGTGCTTGCGTTTAAACAACAAGCTATCGGGCCTTTTTTCCACCGATTTCCCAAAATACCTGCCTATTAAATACCCGAGTAAGGAGCCTAAAACGGCTGCCATAAAAATGCTCATCAGTAAGGTGGACAATGGTTCTTTCAAAACGCCCGTTCCTCCAAAAACCCCTGTAAGGAACAATAAATAATCGCCAGGAAGAAAAAAAGCGAAGAACAAACCGTTTTCGGCAAAGACAATTAAAGTAATGACCAAAAGCCCGGAACGAATGATTGTTTCAGAATCGGTTAATTGATGCCATAAAAGGTTAATTTCATCCATATTTAATAGAATCACTTAAGCGATTGACTGATTATTAGGCTCTTGTTTCAATATGATTTTAAAATCAGAGCATAAATATCTATTAAAATTTCCAATTTTTCTTACATTTACAGCGTGAAAACTTATTTAGCTATCATATTGTTCCTCTTATTCTTCTTCGGAAGTCTGATTCCCAAAGTTGGGATGGAGCAATCTTTTAAAGCAAATGAACTTCTAAAACACTATTTGGTACATAAAAAACAATCGCCAAAAAACTTCAATTTCATTGATTTTCTTTGGTTACATTATGCGGCCGACTCGAAGCATCCCAAAACCACACAACATCCTAATTTGCCAAGTTTAGACCTAAGTGGCGCCATTGGCTATGTATTGCCTGCCTTTTATTTGTTTTTTGTGGTTCCTGCACTTTTATATATTTCAAGAAAATACCAGCATTCCTGGAAAAATTTATACCATTTCTCTTTAGTTAGCATCATCATCGCGCCTCCGCGAGCGTATACAAAACTCCGTTTTGTTACATGCTAATTAAAAAAATATGATCAATTCAATTATAAATTTCAGTATCCGCAATAAATTAATTGTGGGTTTAATGGTTATAGGTTTAATCGTTTGGGGAGGCTACTCACTTAGTAAATTACCCATTGATGCCTTACCGGATATTACTTCCAATCAAGTTCAAGTAATTACACAATCGCCCGCTTTAGCGGCGTCTGAGGTAGAAAAATTTGTCACTTATCCTTTGGAAATTTCCCTTCGAACCATTCCCAATGTCAAAGGAATTCGTTCCATCTCAAGAATGGGATTATCCATTATTACCGTGGTTTTTGAAGATGGCATTGCCACCGAAATAACCCGACAACAAGTAGCAGAGAAGCTCAAAGCTGCGGAACCTTATTTATTAAAAGGTGCGGGAATTCCAGAAATGGCACCTATTACTACGGGTTTAGGGGAATTTTTTCAATATACTCTAACCGTTGATCCTGATTTCAAAAATCAATACTCTTTGGCAGATTTAAGAACCTACCAAGATTGGATCATCAAGCGTCAATTATTGGGTATTCCTGGGGTTGTGGAGGTAAGTTCCTTTGGTGGCGATTTAAAACAATATGAAGTTGCTATTAATCCAGAGCACCTTCGTTCCATGAATGTAACCCTTGCCGAGGTGTTCAAAGCCTTGGAAGCTAATAATTCCAATTCAGGTGGTAGTTACATTGAAAAGGGATCTGATGCCTATTTTATCCGTTCGGAAGGTATGATTGGCTCTATTGAGGATATTGAAAACATTGTTGTTTCTCAAAAAGGACAAAATAACATTCCTGTTTTGGTAAAAAATGTGGCGAAAGTCCAATTTGGCAAAGCCATTCGTTATGGTGCCATGGCCAGAAATGGCGAGGGTGAAGCCGTAGGAGCCGTGATGCTCCTTTTAAAAGGCGCCAATGCCAATCAAGTAGTGAAAGACGTTAAGGTGCAAATGGAAATCATCCAAAAAACCTTGCCGCAAGGTATCACCATTGAGCCTTATTTAGACAGAAGCGTGTTGATTGGAAAGTCCATTTCTACTGTTCAAAAAAACCTAATTGAAGGAGCTCTGATTGTGGTGTTTATTTTGGTGCTTTTATTGGGTAATTTCCGCGCTGGACTTATTGTAGCATCCATGATTCCACTTTGCTTGCTCTTTGCCTTTGCAATGATGCATGTGTTTGGCGTTTCTGCCAACTTGATGAGTTTAGGAGCCATCGATTTTGGTTTGATCGTAGACGGTGCCGTCATCATTGTGGAATCCATCATTCATCGACTCCATAGTCATCGAAAAGGAGAAGTCCTTTCTCAACATGCCATGGACGAAGAGGTGTCGATTTCTGCCAAAGCGATTTTTAAATCGGCCGCTTTTGGGGTAATCATTATCTTGATTGTTTACTTGCCAATCATGGCGTTGGGTGGCATTGAAGGTAAAATGTTTAGACCTATGGCTGAAACGGTCAGCTTTGCTATTTTTGGTGCCTTGATTTTATCCTTGACATACGTACCGATGATGTCGGCTTTGTTTTTGAGCAAAAAAATAGATCATTCGATTACCTGGGCAGACCGAATTATGAACTTCTTGTACGGAGGTTACAAGAAAATGGCCAATTGGGCTTTGGATCACCGGTCCATCGTAGTTGCTGCTTCTGCTGCGCTTTTAACCGTTAGCATTTGGCTATTTACCACTTTGGGAGGTGAATTTATTCCAGAGCTAAACGAGGGAGATTTTGCCGTAGAAACAATTTTGCCAACCAATGCTTCACTTTCTCAAAGTATCAAAGTGAATACAGAGGCACAAAAATTATTGATGAAAAAATTCCCTAAAGAGATCAAACAAATTGTTTCTCGAATAGGTGCTTCTGAAATCCCCACTGACCCCATGGGTATAAATTCTTGCGATTTAATTATTCAATTGAATGAGCCAAGCGAATGGACCCAAGCGGAAACGATGGATGAATTAGAAGAAAAAATGGATCTTGCATTGAATGTTTTTCCAGAAGTCAACTTTGAATTTACGCAACCCATTCAAATGAGGTTCAATGAATTGATTGCTGGGGTAAAATCAGATATTGCCATCAAGATTTTTGGAGAAGATTTGGAAGAATTATTTGAACACGCAACAGAGGCTGCTCGACACATCCGAAATATTGAAGGTGTAGGAGATATCAAGGTGCAACAAATCGATGGTATTCCACAACTGGTCGTGAATTACAATCGGGCAAAAATGGCTCAATATGGTTTGAATATTCAGGACATTAATCAATTGGTCAAAATGACTTTTGCGGGCGAAACGGCAGGAATTGTGATGGAAGGAGAAAAACGTTTCGACTTGGTTATTCGACTAGATTCTACTTTCAGAAAAGACATTCAAAATATTCGTGAATTGTATGTTAGTTTGCCCAATGGCGGACAAATTCCTTTGCAGGAAGTGGCTAATGTTGACTTCCAAAATGCTCCTGTAGAAATTGCGAGGGACAATACCCATCGAAGAATTACGATTGGTATCAATGTGCGAAATAGAGACGTGGAGAGTGTGGTAGCTGATATTCAAAAAGTAATGAAAAATAAGGTGACTTTACCTGCTGGTTATTATGTCACTTATGGAGGGACTTTTGAGAATTTAATTGCTGCCAAAGACCGTTTGGCATTAGTTGTTCCAATCGCTTTATTGCTCATTTTTGCTTTGTTATTTTTCACATTCAATTCCATCATTGAAGCCGCCATTATTTATTTGGCCATTCCACTTTCAGCCATTGGCGGAATTTGGGCTCTTTGGTTAAGAGATATGCCTTTCTCCGTTTCGGCGGGTATTGGATTTATTGCTTTGTTTGGTGTGGCTGTGCTGAATGGAATTGTATTATTGTCCTTTTTCAAACAATTGGCTGAAGAAGGATTAAGTGTTTCAGAGCGATTAAAGAAAGGATTGGAATTGCGTTTTAGACCTGTAATTATGACCGCTTCTGTGGCGTCTTTGGGATTCCTTCCAATGGCCTTGAGTCATTCTCCAGGGGCAGAGGTGCAAAGACCATTGGCAACGGTCGTTATCGGTGGATTAATTACTGCTACGTTTTTAACCTTGATTGTGATCCCTGTTGTTTACTCTTTGGTGATGACAAGACGAGAAAATAAATTAAAAATGAAACCATTTGTTGGCGTATTGATTTTGGGCCTTTTTGCTTCGTTTATGAGTGTTGGTCAAACTGGAAATCCAACTTTGAATTTACAAGATTGCATCAAAGAGGCGATGGCAAAAAATGCCTTGATTAAAACAGGCAATTTAGAAATTGATGCTTCGGAGGCCTTGATTGCGTCAGGAAAAGAACTTCCGAAGGCCTCTTTCGATTTTCAATACGGAAAAACACAAACGTATTTTAGTCGAGATTATACGGTTATTGCGGCGCAAAGTATTCCATGGCCTAGTCAATTAAAAGCCCAAGTCAATGCCTTACGATCGCAGAAAAATTTGACAGAAAAGCGATTAAAGATTGTTCAAAATTTAGTGATTTCAAGTGTGAAATTCTATTATTATGGGCTATTGGTACAACACCAGCATTTGGATTATTTGAAAAAGCAGGATAGTATTTACTCCCAAATGACTCGCGCGGCGAAATTAAAATTTAGTCAGGGAGAAACCAATAAATTGGAATATGTAGCTGCAGAGGCCAGATTGAAAGAATTTCAGCAAAAAAGAAAATCGCTGGAATCGGACATCAAAAGCAATTATCGAAATTTGGCTTATTGGATTAACCGAGAGGGGGAATTTCGTATTCAAACTCAATCGAAAATTCAGATGGATCTTTCTTTAAGCAATCAAGATTTGTCGAAAAACCCTTATTTAGCCCTCTTAATGGAGCAAATAGATCATGGGAAATTGTTGACACAAGTGGAGCGCGAGAAGTTGAAACCCGATATTCGTGTGGGATTAACGACACAAAGTATTGAGAATTTTGGTGGGCAAAATTTTGTGCAGGCGGGCTTGAGTATTCCTATTTTTAGGCAGGCACAAAAGGCAAAAATTGCCAGTGCTGAAAAACAAGAAAAGGTGGTTCAAAGTCAGTTAGAACAACAAAAATTGCAATTTAACACCGATCTACAAACGCAATTAGAGCAATTTGACAAATTGAAAAAATCTTTGGAATACTATCAAAGTAGTGCTTTGGAGCAGGCCAATTGGTTGGAAAAAACGGCTTTAAAAAGTTACCAACAAGGGGAAATCGAATATGTGGAGATGTTGCAAAATACACAGCAGGCTTGGCAGATTAGAGAACAATATTTACAAGAAGTTTTGGCATACAACCAAAGCATTATACAAATCGAAACTATTTTAGGCAATGAATAAGCAATATATCAACATTATTTTTTCTTTATTATTCGTAGGAATAGGCTTTTCTTGTGAAAAGAAAGCAGAAGAAACACAGGCAGAAGTGGCTACTGTGATTAAATTAACCGCGGAGCAAAAGCAAAACGCGGGAATTACCTTTGGAAAATTAGAAGAAAAGGAATTACCCCAGGAGGTTTCCTGCAATGGATTGGTGGATGTCCCTCCTATTTCATTGGCATCCATTTCTTTACCCATTAGTGGATATATCAAATCGACAACGGAATTATTACCCGGGAAAAAAGTTGCAAAAGGAGAAGTTTTAGCTACAGTAGCCAGTTTGGACTACATTCAAATGCAGCAAGATTATTTACAAGCAAGTAGTCAGTTGGCCCTGTTGAGTGGTGAAAAATCGAGGCAACAAGTTTTAAGCAATGAAGAAGTGGGTTCTAAAAAGAAATTGCAACAAGCGGAAGCAGATTTGGGCAATTTACAAGCACAGCAAAAAGGTTTGGCTTTGAAATTAGAGCTATTGGGCTGCGATTTGAAAGCCTTAGCGGGTGGAGCGATTAGTTCTATCATTAAGGTGAAATCGCCCATTGAAGGTTTTATTCAGGAGGTGAATATATCGATTGGAAAATATATCAATCCAACGGATGTGATCGCAACGATGGTTGGGGTGAACCACAAACATGTGGAGTTAAAAGTATTTGAGAAAGATTTGATGAATTTAAAAATGGGACAACCGATAAAGATAGAGGCGGAGGGAAATAGTTCTGTGGGGAAGGTATTTTTAATTGGAAAGCAAGTGGATTTAGAAAGTAGAACGACGTCGGTGCATGGACATTTTAATTCAGAGAGTGAGGAGGCGAAATTCACGATAGGACAATTTGTGAACGCGAAGATTTTGGTCAATAATGTAAAGATGTTAACGATTCCGCAGGCGGGTTTTGCGCGTGTAGGTAAAGGCGGATTCATTTATGTGGAGAAATCGAATGGAGAGATGGAACAAGTTCCAGTAGAGGTATTAGCTTCCAATTCGGATATTGTGGGTGTGAGAGCGATTAAAACCGTCCCAGAAGGCAAAGTAGTAATCTCTGGCGCATCTGCCTTGGAGGCAATTTTTGCGAAGGATTAGGAAGAGGTAAGAGTGAAAAGAGGAGAGAGAAAAGAGAAAAGAAGAAATGTAGAACGCGCTCGGCTGTGCCGAGTGTGTACTATGAATTGAACTTTTAGTTCATTAGTCATTTTTCTTATTCTCCCTCATGCGCCTCTTTTCTCTTCATAAACACAAAAAATTATCAACCTACTGATAATTTAATTTCTACACTTTAATATCTGACAGTTCTAAAGTAATTTCAGCAAATAATAAATTATTCATACCTAAAGTTTCATTATAATGAAACTTTAGGTATTTTTGCATTACTTACATTTCCACTAATAGAAAAATGAAAACATATTTTAAGGTCCACTTTATAGAGGAAGTATTTCTATTTTTAAAATCGTTAGAAGAGAAACATTCTGAAAAAATTCTTTATAACATTAGAAAGGCTCAATTGGAACAGGACCCGAAATTATTCAAAAAAATCAATGACGAAATATGGGAATTTAGAAGTTTATACAATGGCATTCAATATAGAATTTTAGCCTTTTGGGATAAAACCAAAGAAGATGAAACACTTGTTATAGCTTGTCATATGTTCGTAAAAAAAAGAAATAAAATACCAAGCAAAGAACTTCAAAAAGCAGAACAGGTAAAAATAAACTATTTTAATCCTAAAACCGACAAGTGAATATGAAAACCTACTCATTAGAAGATGTACAAGATCAAATAATTGGACCTATCGGAACACCTAAAAGAGATTTATTTGAATATAATCTACAAATGGATTTAATTGGAAATGCAATAAAACAATCGCGAAAAGAGCGAAAACTTACCCAAGAAGAATTAGGAAAATTAATTGGGGTACAGAAAGCGCAAATTTCTAGATTAGAAAAGAACCCACATAATGTGACCATCGAAACCTTGATTAGAGTTTTTCAGGCATTAAAAGCGAATGTAAAGCTTCAGATTGAAATTAGGTAAAAGGTAAGAGGTAAGAGGTTTTCTCTCCTCTCTTTTCTCTCTTCCAAAAAAACAGAAAGGCACGAAGAAAAAATCCTCCGTGCCTTTGTGTTAAGATATGCTTCGTAATTACTCAGCTGAGTCAGCAGCAGCTTTTTTCGCTGGAGCTTTCTTTGC
>JBJTNH010000093.1:0-11229 GCA_046073945.1 Aquirufa sp.
TTCTTTATCCCTAAAATGATTGCTGACTCTAGTTCAGGTCAAATTTCAATCAGAAATGGTTTCCGTGGTCCAAACTACGTAACTGTTTCCGCTTGTTCATCCGCGAACAATGCCATCATCGATGCTTTCAATTACATCCGTACAGGTCGTATTAATATCTGTGTAACGGGTGGCTCTGAAGCTCCAGTGACCATTGCCTCAGTTGGTGGATTTACTGCCATGCGAGCCATGTCAGAAAGAAATGATGATCCCGCAACTGCCTCTCGTCCATATGATGTAAACCGTGATGGTTTCGTAGTTGGAGAAGGTGCAGGTGCATTAATCCTAGAAGAATACGAACATGCTAAAGCTCGTGGAGCTAAAATCTATGCCGAATTAATCGGTGGTGGATTTTCTTCCGATGCCTACCATATTACCGCTCCACATCCAGAAGGATACGGTGCATTACTTTCCATGATTGATGCATTAGAAGATGCTCAAATCAAACCAGAAGAGGTAGATTACATCAATACACATGGTACTTCTACTCCTATTGGTGACCCACAAGAATTAAAAGCTATCCTAGATTGTTTTGGTGAACATGCTTACAAAATGAGTATTTCTTCTACTAAATCAATGACTGGACACTTATTAGGAGGTGCCGGTGCCGTAGAGGCCGTGGCTTCTATCCTAGCCATTCAACACCAATTTGTTCCACCCACCATCAACTGTCAAGATTTAGATCCAGACATAGATCAAAATCTAGATTTGACTCTAAATCAGGGAAAAGCTAGAAAGATTAACGTTGCTCTAAGCAATGGATTTGGTTTTGGTGGGCATAACGCTACCGTTATATTCCGAAAAGTATAGGCTTATGAAAATTCTCTCGGTGTTAAGCTGGTTGAATCCGACTCAACTAAATGAAAGAGAGAAATTTCTAAAGAAGTCTGTTACCCATTTGATTGGCGAAAGTCCATCCAACTTATCGCTCTATCGATTGGCTTTCTTACATGCTTCTGCTTCAAAAGATAGCATTGCCAAATCTTTCAAAGAATCCAATGAACGCCTTGAATTTTTAGGTGATTCTGTACTCGGCATGATTACAGCCACCTATTTATTTCAAAAATTTCCGTTTAAAGACGAAGGTTTCTTAACTGAAATCAGATCTAGGATGGTCAGCCGAGAATCCCTAAATGTCTTAGGAAGAAAATTAGGCTTAGATGAAGTCATTGAATATGAAAACCAAAAGAGAACCATTCTTTCGCGTTCGAGCATGTATGGCGATGCCCTAGAAGCTTTCATTGGTGCCATTTACCTAGATAAAGGATTTGCCTTTACCCAAAAATTCATCATTAAAAAAATTCTCACTCAATATTTCGATTTAGAAACCGTTGTTCAAAACAACCCTAATTTCAAGTCTATTCTTATAGAATGGTCGCAGAAAGAAGGCAAAAAAGTGATTTTCAATTTGGAGGAGGAAGGAGTTCACCACAATAAAGAGTTTACCGCTATTATTACTTTAGATGATGAAAAAATTGCGGAAGGAAAAGGATATTCCAAAAAGAAAGCAGAACAAACCGCAGCCATGAAAGCCTGCGAAGCACTTAATCTAAAATAATTTCACATGAAATCTCCAAATATTTTTCTTCATTATTGGGCAAACAAAGACTCAGTAATGACCTTCCAAGATATTTTAGGGCAAGAAATCCAAACTGAAATTTTAGACAAAATTCAAGTAGAGATTCAACGCCAATTAAATTCAAATAAACTTCCTGAAATTTTTCCTTGTTTCGATTGGGAAAATGAGCGTTTTGTTGAACGTTGGGAAGCGCTTTCAAAAACATTGGTTCTACAAGTTCAATTACCCCAAGAAATATGGGAAAATTGGATCAATGATCTTCTAAATGAAGAGCCCATTTCCATGAATGAAATTGCCTTCAATCCATTTGAAGATCCTCAATTTGCCCATTTTACACAAAATGAGGATATTGACCCTTTCCTTTCTGCAGAAGTTTATTTCCAAAAATTGGATGAATTGGAAGAGATGGAAGAGATGGAAGAGAGAAGAGAGGAAAGAGAAGAGAGAAAAGAGGTTTTAGAAGAGTTGGAAGAGAGAAGAGAGGAGAGAGAAGTTAGAGGAGAGGAAAGTGAAGAGAGAAGAGAGGTTTTAGAAGAGTTGGAAGAGAGAAGAGAGGAAAAAGAAGAGAATGGCAATAGTGAGCCAAAAAATATATTAGAGCAACTACAAGCTGCTCCAGAAGAAAAGTTTTTTGAGACCATTGCTGTTTCTAATAGCTCGTTAAAAAATTTGGTAGAAAGTAAAATGACAGAGCAACTGTCAGAAACAATCAGCATCAATCAAAAAATCCAATTTATCTTGCAACTATTTGCAGGTGATTCCGATAAATTCAATGAATTAATTGAATTTATTGATCAAGAATCCAATGCATCTAATTGGCAAAATGAGTTGAATCAACGCTATATTTCTTACCAAAATCAAGATAATTTAGAGGCTTGGAAAGACCTTTATCTGCTTGTCCAACGAAAATTCAATTAGTTGATTTTCTTTATCAATTAACTTTTCAAAAACACCCATAGATATCAGTAATTTCAAGAAAAAATACCTTGAAATCGCTGATATTTATTTTTATAGGACTTTTATCCCTTCCGTCCATCTTCGCTCAAGATTCAAATAAGGATCTAACTAATTACGAGGAGGAAGAAGAAAGACAATCCATCTATAATTACTATTTTCAAAATCCACTAAATATAAATACCGTCACGGAGGCTGAATGGAATAGTTTATCGATTTTAACAAAGTCTCAGATTGACGATTTTATGCAACATCGAGATCGCATAAAGGAGTTTTTATCCATTTATGAATTACAAGTAATTCCACAATTCGATTTAATCACTTTAAGAAAATTAAGCCCATTTATTCAATGTAATTCATTACAATCAAAGCTTTTTGAGGCGAATCAAGCCAATCATCAAATACTTCTAAAAACAGATTTTACCTTAGAAGAAAAAAAAGGATTTTCTCCGCCTGATAGTCGAAGTAAAGTGAGGTATTTAGGCAATCCTTTCAACCAAACGATCCGTTACAGGGCTAAAATCAATCCCAATTTAAGATGGGGAATTTTGAGCCAAAAAGATGCTGGAGAAACAAGTTGGACTGATTTTACAAGTGCATTTGTCGAAATTAAATTCAATCATTTTGTAGAAAAAATCATTCTTGGTGATTTCCTTAATCAATGGGGACAAGGATTAATGCAATCTGGTGGTTTTTCTTTAGGTAAAAGTTATGAAAGCATCAAAGCGACACAGCGATTTCATATAGGAGGATTAGCGTATAGCTCAGTGGGAGAAAATGGTTTTTATCGGGGCATTCATGCCACTTTTCGAATCTCAAAAAGCCTACAATTTCAAGCATTTTATTCCATTAGAAAATTAGATGCCACCTTAGGAAAAGATTCCAGTTCGAAATCATTCATAAAATCTTGGGACATAGATGGTTTTCATCGAACTGAATCTGAATTAAGTAAAAAAGAAAATGTAGATGAATTTAGTTCTGGAGGCAGTTGGCAATATATGGCAAAATGGCCGTTGATGATGCAATTCAATATAGTCGCTACTACCTATTCACTTCCTAAAATAGCCTCTAATCTGGCCTATAAACAATCTGAATGGAGCGGTCAACAATTATACAATTCATCCTTTAGTTTTCAGTTCCCTTGGAACAATATTCAACTCATGGGCGAACTCGCTATGACATGGCCCAAATCATTGGCAATTTTGCAAGGGGGAGCCTTTTCTCTTTCGAAAAAAGTAGACTTTTCCTATTCGGCTCGTATGTATTCTCCCTCCTATTTTAGTCCCAAATCACAAGGATTTGGTGAGGCCAGCAGTACCTCCAATGAATATGGGCTATTTGTGGGAAATCAAATCCAACTAAATAGAAGAAGTAAAATCTCCTCCTACTTCGATTTTTTCCTATTCCCAAATCTCAAATACCAAGTCAGTAAGAAACAAAGCTCAGGCTGGGAATTATTGAGCCGATATCAATGGGAAAAACGAAATAAAAAGAAATTTTTTGTTCAATTAAAATGGACTTCCAAAGAAGGAGATGGACCTGCTCCCCTCTATCCTATTACCCGAACGCATCAATTTCAAGGTAGTTGGGATTTGATCCACTATTTTCAAAAGAATTTTAGTTTACACACTCGAGTTATGCTCCATTATATCTATTCCAATATTCAATCCGAATTGGGAATACTTCTGTTAGAAGATGTGAAGTACCAAATTAAAAAGTGGGAATTTTCTACGCGATTGGCCTACTACCATACTCCAAGTTATGATACCAGATTATATGCTTATGAAATGAGTGTGCCCTATGCCTTTTCCTTGCCCGCTTACAATGGTATCGGATTTCGGAACGTTTTGGTCATTGAAAATAAAATCAATCAACACATTAATATAGCCATTAAACTAGGCAGATCTCAGTACTTAGACAGGGAAGAAATAGGTTCAGGATATGATTTAATCAATGCCAATCATAAAACGGATGTTATAGGGCAGTTGGTGTTTAAACTTTGATTTAAGATGTATGATGTAAAATTCTACAGTCTTCATTCTACATTCTTATTACTCTTGCAAAAAACTCCTCAAAAAAATACGCATTTCTAATTTGCCTTTGATCCCTACTTGCGACATAATATCCTGTCGATGGCGCTTAACCGTAGATACAGAAATGAATAAATTATCAGCGATTTGCTTGTTAGTTAATCCTTTGGCGGAAAGCTCTAGAACTCTAAGTTGCTGATTGGTAATGGTAGGTGGTAATTTGATAGACATTGTTTTAGTAGAAAGGTATTCATCGTATGGTTTATTTATTAAAAGGTTAGGTTCATTTTATTCCGTTTTTAAATGAATAAAAAGCAAATCTATCTTTTTCAATCTAAATTCTCAAATGATACAAGCAAAAATTATTATTTTTCTCATAAATAGATTTATTTTTTGTTGTAAAAAGCGAAGTGTTTTTCTGTCAAAATCCGTATTTTTACATCTTAATCATACCTGTTTTGGCCAAAAAATTAGCAGATGGGCAAGAGCCTTTGAAAAAGGGTGAAACCCCACTTTCACGACAATTCAATCAAATCAAAGCAAAATACCCTGGTGCTATTTTGCTTTTTCGTGTTGGCGATTTCTATGAAACTTTTGGAGAAGATGCAGTCAAAGCTTCTAAAATTTTAGGTATTGTTTTAACCAGAAGAAATAACGGCAATGCAGATGACCATTTGGCCGGTTTTCCGCATCATTCTTTAGATAATTATTTACCCAAATTAGTCCGCGCTGGGCAAAGAGTTGCTATCTGCGATCAACTTGAGGACCCTGCCGCTGCCAAAGGAATTGTAAAAAGAGGAGTCACAGAATTAGTTACTCCTGGCGTTTCTTTCAATGATCAAGTACTCGACCACAACCGAAATAATTATGTAGCGGCCATTTCATTTGAAGAAAGTAAATCCAACATTTTTGGAATTGCATTTCTAGATATATCCACAGGAGAATTCATGTGCTCGCAAGGCCCATTGCCTTACATTCAAAAGCTTATCCAAAGTTTTTTACCAGCAGAGATATTATACCCTAAAAAATTCAGGAGTCAATATCTGGAATATTTTGGAGATCAATACCATTCATTTTCCATGGAAGAATGGATTTTCACCATGGATTTCACTTACCCCCTTCTAACTCAACACTTCAAAACCCAAAATTTAAAGGGTTTCGGAATTGAGGAAATGCCTCAAGGAATTATTACTGCTGGCGTAATTTTACATTATTTGGCAGAAACGGAACATAAACAAGTGGGCCATATCTCTTCCATTCAACGCATTGAAGAAGATAAATACGTGTGGTTAGATCGATTCACTATCCGAAATTTAGAATTGGTACACTCGGCCCAAGATGGTGGAGTTCCTTTAATTTCTTTGATGGACCATACCATTACTCCCATGGGGGCTCGATTATTACGCAAATGGATGGTTCTTCCTTTGAAAGAACTAAAAACCATTCAAGAGCGCCAACAAGGTGTGGCTAGCCTCATGGAAAACAAAGATGTCTTGGAGCTTTTGATATCGCACTTAAAACCAATTGGCGACTTAGAAAGATTGATCTCAAAAGTAGCTGCAGGCCGAATTAATCCAAGAGAATTATCTCAATTAAAAAGGGCTTTGCAACAAATCCCAGCCATCAAAGAATTATTACTGGCTCAAACAGCCTCTAGTTTGAAAAAATGGGCAGATCAGCTTAATCCTTGTGCCGTTTTGGTCAATAAAATAGAGCAAGCTTTAAGAGATGATCCACCTATTCTTTCGCATCAAGGTGGAATTATCAAAACAGGCTATTTAGATGAATTGGATGAATTGCATTTACTTTCTTCCAATGGTAAAGACTATTTGGCTGCTTTGCAAAAAAGAGAAATTGAACGTACCGGAATCACATCTTTAAAAGTTGCTTTCAATAAAGTGTTTGGCTATTATTTAGAAGTAACCAATTCGCACAAAGACCGAGTACCCCCCGAATGGATACGCAAACAAACCTTGGTGAATGCAGAAAGATACATCACGGAAGAACTAAAAATTTACGAAGAAAAAATTCTGAATGCGGAAGACAAAATTTCCAACATTGAATTTGGGATTTTTCAAGATCTCGTTCGAGAAGCTTTAGAATATGTGGAACACATTCAACTAAATGCCATTGGCATTGCGACCTTGGATGTACTGGCAAGTTTTGCTCTTGTTGCTCAAAAAAACAACTATGTACAGCCTTTGTTGCATGAGGAAGATAGTATCAATATCATCGCTGGAAGGCATCCTGTTATCGAAAAACAATTAGCTAGCGGAGAAGAATATATACCCAATGATGTTTTCTTAGATAATGTTAGTCAGCAAATTATGATGATTACGGGTCCCAATATGGCTGGTAAATCAGCACTTTTGAGACAAACTGCCCTCATCGTATTGATGGCCCAAATGGGTTCATTTGTCCCGGCATCATCCGCTGAAATTGGTTTGGTAGATAAAGTATTTACTCGTGTCGGCGCCTCAGACAATCTATCCAAAGGTGAGTCAACCTTCATGGTGGAAATGACCGAAACGGCAGCTATTTTAAATAATTTGTCCAATAAATCTTTGGTGTTGCTGGATGAAATCGGGAGAGGAACCTCTACGTATGATGGCGTTTCTATGGCTTGGGCTATTGCTGAGCACATACATAATCATCCAAAGTTCAAAGCAAAAACCTTGTTTGCCACGCACTACCACGAATTAAATGAATTAACAGAAGATTTTCCTAGAATTAAAAACTTCCACGTTTCTGTGAAAGAAATGGGTAATAAAATCATCTTTTTAAGAAAATTAGTCCCTGGAGGTTCGGCGCATAGCTTTGGTATACATGTGGCTCAAATGGCAGGAATGCCAACTTCTTTGGTATTAAGAGCCCATGAAATCCTTCAAAACTTAGAAAAAGACCATGTGTTGGAGGACAATGTTGATAAATTAAAAGAAATGCCAAAGGCCAATTATCAATTGAATTTATTTGGTGTAGAAATACCCGCTGAATTACAAGAAGTAAGTGACATGTTGGAAAAATTGGATGTCAATACGCTATCTCCTATTGAAGCATTGCTGAAATTAAATGAATTGAAAAAGAAGATTCAATCCGCATCCAAATAAGCAGGGAATTTTTCACGAAAATCGTCTAAATCTTGTTTGGAAAGGGTAAAAGTTTGAATGCTAGCCAAATCTCCGAGGTCCAGCAAGGCCTCACCTTTGTAAGATATCAATGCTGAATCACCTTGGTAATTCAATTGATTTCCATCTGTTCCTATTCGATTGACACCTGCTACATAAGCTAAATTTTCGATGGCACGTGCTTTCAACAAAGTGGACCAAGCATTTGCCCTAGGAGCAGGCCAATTAGCCGAATAGATGGCTAAATCATATTGTAATTGGCTATTTCTTGACCAAATAGGAAAACGTAGATCATAACAGACAAACAAGGATATTTTCCAGCCTAAATAAGAGAATATACAATGCTTATCGCCAGCGGTATAGAATTCGTGCTCATTTCCCATTCTAAACAGATGTTTTTTGTCGTAATAGACAAATTGACCATCCGGATAAACCGCAAACATTCGATTGAAAAAATTCGTATTTTCTTTGATTTTAATGCTTCCAACCAACAAAACGTTTAGGCGATTAGCCATTAATTTCATCCAAGCAAGACTCGGGCCGTTCATGATTTCGGCACCATTGGCATTCATGCTAAAACCAGTAGTGAACATTTCAGGAAGAATAATGAGGTCCGTTTTCCCCTTCCAATTTTGCAATTGCTCTTCCAAATAAGCACAATTTGCTGCGGGAGATTCCCACAGCAAATCGCTTTGTACTAAACTAACCCGCAAATGAGCATTGAGGGTATTCATATTCAAATGTTATTGAGCGATGTATGAATAATAAATCTTCAATTTTGTTTTCAAAGCTTTCAATGGAACAAATCGAGCATTTTCACTCACAACAGCAGATCCCGTAGAACTAATACTCGAAATTTGGGGAGTAATCAACATTCCATTATTGGCAATTCTACCAGAAAGAATGTTTTGTAAAACAGTCGTGACATTGAATGTAAACTTCTTTGTATTCGCATCAAAAGTAGCAGTTTGTGCTCCAGAACCTCCTTCAGCTGTATAATACAACAGACCATAAGAATTTCTCAAAGTTCTATTCGTAGCATTGGTTTCTATCAAAGAAAGTTGACCTAAAGTCTCTGAATAATCGATATTATCCGCTGGCTCTAGAATCAATTCAGCTTTGTTAATCGCAACATTCTTATTTCCCTTTAATTTATTCAAATACGGAAACTCAATTTTAGTTGCAATACCCGTTCCAGATTGAACATAAGTAATAAAGTTTGAGCTAGAAGCTGGAACAGCATCACCCACTTTTTTCAATGCAGATAAAGTCCCAGTTCTGCTGACATCAAATCGGTTAAATCTAGCTTGTAGTTCAGGAACTAATGAATTGGACAAACTGAAATAATAGTAGGCCTTGTATTTAATGGTATCACCTGGATTGTGGAAAAACATGGACATTCTTGAATAGGCTGTTGAAAAACCTAACAAGGATGAAGCTTGATCTGTACTAGACTTGATATAGAAACCTTTCAAATATTTTCTAAATCCATCTCCCCCACCTGCAATGGTTTTATCGGCGTATTTGGACAATAATTCTTTACCAAAAGCTGGGCTCATTTTAAAAGTCAAAGTATCATACTTCAACGAATCGCCATTAACTGATTTAGCCTTAATAGGGTTTGGAAGAAATGTATGCGTTGTAATAGCCACGGGATCATAACTAATGGAAGAGTTATTGAAATACGTGGAAGATAATCTCAAACTATCCGTCAAACGATGAACCGATATGGTATGTTTTTTGGACAAATCACCTTGAAAGGTTTTGTACACCAATTCCATGCGAATAGAATCAAATACAGAGGTTTCTTTAGCAAACAAAGTATCCGCATTCGCTATTTGGGTATAGAAACTAGACTGTACTTGTCCGAAATCAGGATGATTGATAGAGCCTAAAGTAAAGGTATTTGTACCACTTGTGTAAATGGAATCAATTTGCACCGTAGATGACTTGATAGTCAGCGTATCTGTGTAATTCAATCCAACTTCCACAGCAAACAAATCGGAACCGATTTCTTTGGGAGCGTCACAAGAAACTAAAAATAGGGAAAATATTCCCACCCATTTAATTACCGGCCAATTCAATGTAAGCTTTTTCGAAGAAATCGAGATCATTTTCGGCAATATTTTGGAAGGTTTTAGTTTGAAATTCATCAATAATGGGTTGGATACGGACATTTTCCGCATTTTGTAATGATACTACTTTATCTGCATATTCCGCTCCAATTTTAATGAAAGCAAAATAATCGGCGGAATCTAAACTACCTAGTTGATTGTCTTCTATCTCACCAATTTTAACTTTTTCAACTAATTCGTCTTTATCAAACGAAAAATCGAACTCAGAATTGTGTGGAGAGAAAATAGTTTTTGAATCCTTGTAAATTGGGTGATTTCTATAATAAGTAGAAATGTACAATGGCACTAAACTAGACATCCAATCATTGCAATGGATGATATCTGGAGACCAGCCTAATTTAATAACCGTTTCTAAAGCTCCTTTACAGAAAAATATCGCACGATCATGATTATCAGGATAAAAAGCTCCTTCTTTATCATTCAAGATATATTTTCTTTGGAAATAATCTTCATTATCAATGAAGTATACTTGCAATTTTGCTGCAGGAATACTTGCTACTTTGATGGTTAAAGGCTTTTCTTCTTCTCCCATTGGAATGGTAATTCCAGAAAGACGAACGACTTCGTGCAAGCGGTTTTTGCGCTCATTGATAGAACCAAAACGAGGAACTAAGATACGAATTTCCATACCACGCTCCTGCATGGCTGTAGGCAGGTTACGAACAAAGTCTGCGATTTTGGATGTGTTAAGAAAGGGATCAACCTCACTTGAAACGTAAAGAATACGTAATTTGGACATTCTAAATTTATTTAGGGGAAATATTATCCCAAAAAAACTTTGCAAAAATATAAAAAAATAATGGAATTTCAGCAATAAATCTCGCATATTACTCTTTATTTTGCTGATTGATTATTTGAAAATTTACTGAACCATGCTAAAATCCATCATAAAGTACCTCATCTCTTCTTTACTTGCAGTTGGCTTACTTTATTGGGCATTTTCCAAAAGTGATTTAAAATGGGAAGACATTTACCACACTTTTCAAACGGCCAATTATAATTGGGTTGCTTTATCGATCATCATTTCCCTATTCTCGCACTATTTAAGAGCAATTCGTTGGGAACAATTACTCGATGCCATATACTATCAACCCAAAACGATTCGTACTTTTTCTGCGGTCATGATTGGATATTTCGCCAATTTTATCGTTCCTAGAATGGGGGAAGTTTCCCGCTGTGGTTCTCTTCAAAAAACGGCTGATATCCCCTTCGAAAAATCATTTGGAACCGTTATTACCGAAAGAATTGTCGACTTACTTGGACTTGTTGCCATTGTGGGTTTGAATTTTTTGATTGAATGGGAACCTTTGAAAAAACTTATTTTCCCAAATTGGAAATTGCCTAACCAAACCTTGCTGATTGGTTTA
>JBJTNH010000094.1:0-6752 GCA_046073945.1 Aquirufa sp.
TGAGTAGTCCAAGAATTTTAAATTGGTGTACTCCTGTCATTTATGGCTCCCAAAAGGTGCTAAATTTTTACAGAAAACAATTAGAATTAAAAGATTGGAATATTCAAACCATTCAAAATCTTGGACAAATTCAAAAATCCCAAACGTACCTAATTGCGTCTTTTGATGACTCTCAAACTTTAGTTGAACCAGGAAAAGTAACTCAAGAAGCAGGAAAAGCAGCTTTTGATTGTTTAGAAAAAGCAGCGAAAGATTTGGATACAGGAGGCTTATCCGCCTTGGTCACAGCTCCAATCAACAAACATAATATTCAATCTGAATCGTTTAATTTCCCAGGTCACACCGAATATTTAACAGAAAGATTTGAAGCAAAATCTTCCTTAATGATGATGGTGAGTGGCGATTTCAGAATGGGAGTAGCTACTGGACACATACCGCTTCAGGATGTCAGTAAGGCATTAAGTGGCGAATTACTTCGTGCAAAAATCGATTTATTTCTAAAGAGCTTAAAAGAAGATTTTGGTATAGAAAAACCCAAATTAGCTATTCTAGGATTAAATCCACATGCTGGAGAATCTGGTCTTTTAGGTCAAGAGGAAATTGAAATTATACAACCCATTGTAGAGGAATATAGGAAGAAAGGACAGGTTGTTTTAGGACCCTATCCGGCTGATGGATTTTTCGGAAAAGCACAATTCAAAGAATTTGATGGGGTTTTAGGTATGTATCATGACCAAGGATTAATTCCTTTCAAATACATTGCTTTTGAAACGGGAGTGAATTTTACGGCAGGATTACCTATCATTCGAACCTCACCAGACCATGGGACAGCTTATGATATTGCAGGTAAGAATATTGCGGACCCAAGTTCCTTTTTACATGCACTTTATTTGGCTTTGGATTTAGTTAAAAACAGAATGTATTCCTAAATGAATAAGCAAGTTCTTATCATCGATGAGATTCATGAATCCATGATTATAGGCCTTGAAAATCAAGGTTTTAGGGTAATATATTTACCTCTCATTGAAAAAGAACAAATTGCAACTCACCTGTCAGAAATTTCAGGATTAGTTGTACGAAGCAAAATTTTCATTGATGAAGATTTTCTAGAAAAAGCACCTCATCTTGAATTCATAGCAAGAGCTGGCGCAGGTTTGGATCTGATTAATTTAGAAGCAACCAAAAAAAGAAACATTCAAGTCTTTGCAGCCAATGAGGGTAATAAAGACGCTGTGGCTGAACATGTTATTGGACAACTATTGAGTTTGGCACATCGATTACATATCGCCGATATAGAAGTAAAAAATAGGATTTGGGATAGAGAAGGAAATAGAGGTTGGGAAATCCATGGAAAAACGATAGGAATTATTGGATTTGGAAATATGGGACAGGCGCTAGCAGAAAAAATCCAAGGATTTGGAGTTTCTATTTTAGCCTATGACAAATATCATCCTGCAAAAAAATTCGCTGCAAGTTTGGAAGACCTATTTGAGCAGGCGGATATAGTGAGTCTTCACGTTCCTCTAACCGAAGAAACTAAAGGCATGATTTCCAAAGAATTTTTATTGCGTTTTAAAAAAAATATTGTCTTAATCAATAGCTCAAGAGGTCAAATTGGCACAATGGATGCGTATTTATGGGGTCTTGAAACTGAAAAAATCAAAGCCTTGGCCTTGGATGTTTTACCCAATGAAAAGCTAAAAAGTTGGTCAGAATCAGAAATAAACATGTTCAATTCGATCAGTAAATTCCCGAATACGATTTTCAGTCCACACGTAGCAGGTTGGACCAACGAAAGTTATTGGAAAATCAACGAAGTCTTATTAGAAAAAATCAAGTCATATTACCATTCATGAATTACCCAGAAGGATTAGCAGAGAAAATAGGATTTACGCATATCAAGGAACAAATCAGCCAACATTGTTTAAGTACAATGGGCCAAGAATTTGTAGATAAAATGCGCTTTTCTGATCGATTTCCTCTGGTCAAACAATGGGTTCATCAAGTAGATGAGATGAAAAGTATTTTGTCTGAACATGGAGGAGAATGGCCTCAAGTAGATTTTTATGATTTAAGACAAAGTATTTCACCTCTCAGTTTGGAAGGCCATTATTTATCTGCAGAAGAATGGCGCGATTGGCAAAGGGGTTTGGATGTTCTCTATCAATGCATCCGATTTTTCAATGGAATTGATGCTGAAAAATACCCAGAAATTCACAAAATTACTCAGCAGATTATATCAAAAAATCAAGAAACGGGTAGTGATTTTAGGCAAATAATCCCCATTCTTCAAGAGCTGGACCGCGTTTTTGATATCAATGGTAATATCAAAGAAAATGCATCTATTGCTTTGGGTGATATCCGAAGGAAAAAGTTTGCAGAAGAACAAAGTTTGAGAAAAAAATTAGACAATTTATTGTCACAAGCCCAGCAACAAGGTTGGGTAAGTAAGGATTTTTCTTTGGCTTTAAGAAACGGACGAATGGTTATTCCATTGGCTGCAGAGCATAAAAGAAAAATCAAAGGATTTGTTCAAGATGAATCGGATACTGGTAAAACAGTGTACATGGAACCTGCAGAGGCATTGGCCTTGAACAATGAAATCAAATCGTTGGAATCAGCTGAAAAAAGAGAAATCATCCAAATTTTAAGCAGATTATCTGACCGAGTTAGACCGATGGTTCCCATGTTATTGCAATGGTTTCAATGGCTAGGATTGATTGATTTTATTCGAGCAAAAGCACTTTGGGCAATAGAGCATTCAGGAATATTACCACATGTGAGCGAATCGCCCATGGTCGATTGGCAAGAAGCTCGACATCCGATTTTAGAAGATTCTTTGAAGAAAATAGGAAAAAAAATTAAGCCATTGACGATTCGATTAGAAGATAAAAAAAGAATCATGGTAGTTTCTGGTCCGAATGCTGGGGGTAAATCGGTTACTTTGAGTACGGTAGGATTGCTACAATATATTTTTCAGGCAGGTTGTTTAGTTCCCTTGCAAGAAGGAAGTACCATAGGTTTTTTCCAACAAATCTTTTTGGATATGGGGGATGAACAAAACATTGAAAATGAGCTAAGTACTTATAGTTCTCACTTGAGCAATATGAAGCATTTTTTGCAACATGCCAATGCAAAAACCTTGGTATTAGTAGATGAATTTGGAACCGGAACGGAACCAAGTTTGGGTGGTGCAATTGCGGAGGCTATTTTAGAAAAACTAACAGATAAAGGCTGTTTTGGAGCTATTAACACACACTTTTCCAATTTGAAAAGTTTGGCAGATAAAAAAGAAGGATTGTTCAATGCGGCAATGCGGTATGATATAGCGCACTTAGAGCCGATGTTTATTTTAGACATGGGTAAACCTGGAAGCTCCTTTGCGTTTGAAATTGCTCAGAAGATTGGCTTACCCAACCAGATCATTGAAAACGCCAGAAAGAAAATTGGTAAAAAACAGGTTGATTTTGATAAATTATTGCTTGAAACTGAAACTGAAAAGCAAATTTGGGCAAGTAAAAATGCGGGATTAGTAGCTCAAAATGAACAATCGAAGGTTATTAAGGAGCAATATGAACAATTAAAAAACCATTTACAGGAAGAGCAAAAAAACATCATCAATGCGGCTAAAGCAGAAGCTAAAAAATTAATTCGAGAAGCTAATCAACAAATTGAAAGAACAATTCGAGAAATCAAAGAAAAAGCTGCCGGTAAAGAAGAAACGAAGAAAGTCAGAGAGGAATTAGAAGGATTTGTACAGAAAAAACTTCATGAGGAACCGAATATAAAGAGTTCAAAAAACACAGCCCAAACTCCCAAAATTTTCACTGGACCTTTAGAAATTGGACATTGGGTAGCCATTCAAAATGGTGGAGACGAAGCAACAATTGGGCAGATTTTGGAATTAAAAGGCAAAGATGCAGTGATTGCCTTGGGGGGAATAAGGAGTACCATTAAAGTCAATCGATTACAAAGAGTGGCTAGCCCGAAACAGGAAAAGCAAAAGCCTTTGGGTATGCGAGGAATAGATATGAATGATCGTATGGCTCAATTTAGTATAACATTGGATATTCGAGGTAAACGAGGCGAAGAAGTATATAATTTAGTAGATCAATATATGAATGATGCGATTCTATTGGGCTCTAATGAAGTAAAAATACTCCACGGAAAAGGCGATGGAATTTTAAGAAATTTAATCAGAGAACAATTAAAACGCTATTCCCAAGTTAAATCTGTGCAAGACGAACATGCTGACCGAGGAGGTGCGGGGATTTCGATTGTGACATTTAAATAAAATTTTTAAAAGTAGTTAGGTATTCCAATCTTAAACTAACAAACACAACTAACTTGCAAAACGCTGAAATCCAATCCCTGTCCCAATTTTAAGATGACCACTTGAATTTTCTTCCTCCTGCGCCAACTCCAATAACAATTCACTAAAGAAAGATTCATCAGAATAAGAGTTGATCAAATCTGCCTTTAAGACGATATTATTAATATTAGCACCTGTCAAGTCAAAGCCACTTAACTGATTAATTAAGTTCTGATTTCCCTTTAAATGTTCAGGTAATTTTGAATTCCATAATTGTTGACGAGTGGCAAAAGAAGGACGCTTAACTTCTATTTTAAAAAGAAAACGTCTAAAAAATGCAGGATCAGTTGCTCCCTCATTGAATTGGTTGGTTGTACCAATTAAAAGACCATTAAAATTGTCTAAGCTTTGGAGCAATTGAGTTTGAGCTTGATTCATAAAATGATCCGAACTTCGTTCAATTTCAACTCGCTTACCCATCAACGAATCTATTTCCTGAATTACTAAACAAACTTTTTTATTCTTAGATTCGCTTTCATAAGCCTTGAAAAGTCGATCGATAGCTTTTGGAGTATCCCCAACATATTTGGATTCGATTGCCGCTGTATTTACTTCCATCATGTAAAAACCTAATTCGGCACAAATCATTTTAGACAGCAATGTTTTTCCAGTACTAGGTAAACCATGTAAAATAATGCCACAACGGGTATTCTTCAATTTTTCAAGGGAAATATTTTTTAAAATTTTTAATAGTCGATTTACCTGAATTGACTCTTCTCCATCATTAAAAATCATTTCCTCTTTCTTTAATTTTTCTGGAGAGTAGATGGAATATTCTCTATTTTTAACATTAGTTTTTTCATCAACTTGAAGTCCCCAATCAGGGAAAATACAATCAATACTCTTTTCAGTAATTCTTATTCCCGCCTCTTTTGGAAAAAAATCATCATTTGTTAATTCCCAAAAATTATTTTGTACTAAAGGATGACTATTCAAATCATATCGAAATTTGATAAAATCACGATTGTTCGTTAAAATGGATTGAAAATTTTCAATATCAATATTGGTTGTTGAACCAGAATCTATTACAAACCTGCTTAAAGTATACATCCACAATACACAATCAACAGTAGAATACTCCTCCTTCATTTCTGCCAATTTATTGGCCAAAGCAAATTGTCTGAATTCATTCAATAGAAATTCAAAAAAAAGTTGTGAAAAATACATACCCGTATTTAAATCTTTCGACAACTTAAAAAAATGATAGTATTCTGTCAAAAACAATGTTTCATCTAATACAACATTAATTTTGGAAGAATTTGCAATAAATACTTTTTGATATTTACCTCGTTCATCATTGACATTAAATTCCTTTTTAATGGACAACATTCAAACAAAAACTCCAAACAAGTTTGATCATTCTTTGGCAAAATAGAACGATACTTGGTAAAAAATTCTTTAGATCGTAATTTTCGATCAACTACAAAATTTTCCTCCAACTCATCTTCTTCCAATTCAAAATCAAACGCTGGATCCAATTGACCTTTTTTAGTCCGGTTCATTTTAGCCTTGTTAGACTTAAATTTCTCATAATATTTTTCGAATACGATAGCGTCCATATTGGTTTGATTTAAAATTATCCTTGTTGTAACATTGTTTGAGTAAATCCTAAATTATTGAAAACATCAAAATTTTCATGATAAGCTTCCAAGCGATTCAGCACTTCCGAACGATCGGCCACAATTTTATAACCTTGTGGTTTTTGAATAAAATGAAAGCTAAACTTCTCTTTTAACACAATAAGATATCTTCGAATTTGTCGACTAGAACAACCCATATTCAATGCCATTATATCCAAACGTGTATAAACGGTTCGATCGGCCAAATAAAATCCTAAAGCTTTAACTCTCTTTAAAGTGTGTGATGTCAATTTTTGATTTTTCGGTTCCATAGCAGTGCCAATTTTTGAGGTTTATTTACTTTTTTTGAAAAAGGAATGCAAAAGTAAAAATTATTCAAAATATCACAAATGGGTCGATAATATTAAAAAGACAAAATATTAAAGATAATGATAAAAAATAGCCTCATATAAAATAAATAAAGCATTTTTCAATATTCAAATTCAGTGACAAAAAGAGAAAATAAAATAAATTGAACTATCACAAACAACACTAAGGGCACTCGATATACTGAAAAGACTATGACAAAATTTGATTAATTTTTAAGATCTTACTGAAAAGGTTTTTAAAAGTCAAAAATTCTTACATTTTATATAAACGGGATTTACATTTTACTAAGCAATTCCTAATTCTAGTAATTTTTTTTGAATGTTTTTTTGATAAAACTCCTTAAGAGCTAAAACAAATTCCGGTGATTGAATTTTTATATGATTCAAACAACCTAAGCAAAATCCAACCAAGGGATCAGGACGAACCACTTC
>JBJTNH010000095.1:0-32895 GCA_046073945.1 Aquirufa sp.
ATAGCTCCTAGACCTTGTCTAGGAGCTATTTCCAAACCTTCACAAACTAAACATTTATTTAGAATGATACTTCTTAAAATACTTCAAATAACAAATAAAATGAACAAGCAAAAAACAATTTATCATTTCGTATTGGACCAAAGTGGTTCAATGGCTGACTGCATTCATCCAACATTATCTGGTTTGAAAGAACAACGCGATAATATCATTTCAATTGCTAAAGAATTTCCAGAACAAGAAATTAGAGTAGGTCTAACTATTTTCAATCAGGATGTTAAAATCGCTTACCAGGATATTCCTGCCGAAAAATTACTTAGCATATCTGAAATCAATTACCGCCCAAATGGTAGTACAGCACTTTTAGATGCGATTGGCTTAAGCATCACCCAAGTAGAGAACCAAATTCGTCGAGAAGGAGACACTGCAATAATTGTAATCTTGACAGATGGGTATGAAAATGCCTCACGATTTTTCTCTCTACAACAGATAAGGAATTTAATTAAATCTAAAGAGGAATCGGGCAAATTCACCTTCGGCTTCCTAGGAGCTACATTAGATGCAGTAGACATCGCACAGCAGATGAATATAAGAAGAGACAATAGCGCAAATTTTGAAAAGTCAATGATGAAAGATACTGTATTTAACAGAGTATCAAATTCCATTAATGATTATATGGATCGTAAACGCAAAGGGGAAAATTTATCAAAATTTTAAAATATAACGTCATGGCTTATATAACAGCAGCAAACTATAAAAGAATTATAGGGAAAATAAATCTAAAAGAAATCGGCGATATTAATGTTGATGTATATAAAAAACCAATTTACTTTTTAAATAAAAGTGAGGTGAAATACTTACAAGCAATGCATATACTTTTAAAAGATCCAGAAAAATTTGCAATTGAAGTGTACAAACCCATTATAAACAAGGATACACTTAAATATGTATTTGAAAGTAATCAACCAGCATGTTATCACGAAGATCAGGATTGTCCCAATCTTCATTCTGTTTTTAGGAATTTTGAAATTCCTTCTGAAATAAAAGAAAGGGCTAGACAAAAAGCAACTGATGATGGGAAAGGCGAATCTGAAATCCTTTTCCTCGAAGAACAACAAATTAAAATCTTTAGAAGGTGGTTCCTTGAAAATTTCATTTGTTTCAAAACAGACCCTGAAGAGTTCTTAAGAAGGCTCGATATACGTTGGAATGTTCAGAGGAATGTTGAAGAAATAGAAAGAGATAATTCTGGAATTGAGTCTATCTATAACTTAAATTTAGTTGAATTAGAAAATGAGATAGATCAAGTATTACGCGAAGCAGGTAGATATTTTACTGAAAATAACGACAAACAGAATCTAATCAGAAGATTTCAAAAACTGACATTCATTGCATATCAAAAAGGCGCCATAGAAATTAATGACACAGAGTTGTCTGATGATGAATTAAGGGAATTCCTTATTGATTATGACACCAAATTTAAAAAGCCTGTTAAAAATCTTTTGATTCAATATTACAGGGTCAAATATAACTCAGAGCTATCATTTGAAGGATTGCTATTAGATCGTTTAAATTTTAAACCATGTTCAAATTGCTGTGAATCAGATAAAATAAAAGATTACAAAAATGAATTCTACAACATTGAAGAGCTTGTAGAAATATATTAAAGATGAAAGAACAAGACTTCGATCGCACAATCGATCCCTTCGAATGGAAGCCTGGCTTAGATGCTGCACCTGATTTTATTCCTAATGAGGAATATACCGATTTGCTGCACCGCTGTGATGAAGCCTATGCAGATATTTTAACCGGCGATGTTTTGAATTACCGAATGGTAGAATTGAAAGCAGTCATTGATAAATACACTGAGCTCTTCCATGAAGTAGAAAAAGAACTCAAATATTACGAAGGATTTGATCGATTCTTCTACCTATTCGATGCTGTCTTCTCTGCTTATCTTTTCATGGACCAAGAAGGATGGAATGCCTTCTTCGCACTAGATGATTACAGCAAGTTTGATATGAGCGAAGAACGCAATTTAACTAATTGGCTATTCTCGTATCAAGACCTAAATGAAAAAATAGTGGAGCACCTTTTTTACAATTCTGATTGCGATTGCAACAGTCTAGAGTACTACCGCATTAGCCATTTGGGAATTCACATTCACAAAGATGACCTCACGAAAATCTTTGAATTCTCTACGCTGTATACCGAACACTATGCCCATTTATTAATGCAATACATGGACATTACCTGGGAGGATTTCTTCTCTTACACAGAGGAAGATCAGATGTATTATTTAAGAGATAACCTGTTTTATTATATCTTAAGATCACGCAACAAGGACTATGCACCTCTACCGTAAAATTCGCAAAAGCTTTTGGACTCCAGATAAAATACTCTATCCGGATAAAGAATTCTTAGGCATCAAAGCGGAATGTGAAAACACCGTAAGATTGATAGAGTAGAAGCAACCCATGGTATTCAATTTAAAAGAATTAAGGCAGTGGAATGAAGTACATAAAGACTTATGTAGAAAAGTGGAAAATTATGAATGGACGCATTTTGAATATGGAAATTTTGGACTATTTATCTACTACTATCAAGAATTTGGAGCATTGGCCGAATTCATTGAAGAGTTGAATCTACTCTGCAAAGTGGCCTCAAGCCATTGGTGTGACTTCGAAATGCTGGTAACAGAAAACTTGCAAGAATGGATCGTCGAAAATCACGAATTGTACGAAAGAGTAAACTTTAGCTTGTCATTCATACCCCACTCCAGATTTAGTTCACCCACCATCGCGAATATGAGTTATATGAGTATACATATTCCCATGGAAGTAATTCAACCTATGATTCAATTTTCGCGATTATACGCAGAACAATATGCTTATCTATTACGTGAAATACCAGACTATGATCTGCAAACCTATATAGACCAAATGTATCCTTTTTAAAACCCAACGATGAAAAATACCCTATTATTCCTCCTTCTTTTAATTAGCTTCACCACCTTCTCCCAAACTTATAACCTACAATCCGGGATCAATTATTACGGGGAAGAAAAATATGACGAAGCATTGGCCTTCTTAAAAAAAGAAATCGCTCAAAACCCCAAAGAAGGGAAAGCTTACTATTATCTTGCTTTAATCAATGTGGGAAAAGAGACCTATTCCCAAGGATTAACTCAGGTCAACCTAGCCATCACGCATCTAAATCCCTCAGACACCTTAGTTGCCTACGCTTGGAAGTTAAAAGGGGATATCTATTATCACTTAGATGACCTTGAAAAATTCGAAGCAAGCTATGCTAAAGCAATCGATATTAATCCCAATGAAATTACTATTTATTATGGACGGGCTTACGGTTATGTTGGATTTAAGCAATATGATAAAGCCAATGCAGATCTTAACAAAATTTTAGCATTAGAAGAAGGGAATATAAGAGCTAGAAACTTAATGGCTAATATTTACCTCTCCCAAGAGAAATACGATGAGGTCATCAAAGTTTCTGATCGAATCATCAAATTAGACCCCACTTTCGCGCTTGCATATGATGACAGAGCCTACGCTTATTATAAACTAGGCAAATACGATTTAGCCATCATTGATTCCTATACTGCCTTGACCCAGGAGGACAAGAGCTCCCGGATGAGAAATAATTTTATCACTTTCTCCAAGAAAAACTTCACCCTAGGAATAGCAAAAATATCTGCATTGATTAAGGAATTTCCACAAAAAGACCTGTGGCTTTATGTGCGCTCTCAGATCTATCGCTATAAAAAAGACTATAAAAATGCCCTCATTGATTTTAGTAAAATCTTTGAAATCATCCCTGAAAAGTATGAAAGCTATTATTATTCAGAGCGTGCAGCATTATATGGTGAAATGGGAATGCATGATAAAGCCATTGCAGATTTTACGAAATCAATAGCATTAGATTCTTCCTCTGCCTATGATTTTGGATATAGAGGAGACGAGTTCCGCTTGTCAGGTAATTATACTGCCGCTATTGCAGATTTTGACAAAGCCATCGAATTATATCCAGAAGAATCTTGGTTTTACTATCGCCGCGGCTGGATAAAAGATGAATTTTTAAAAGATCCAGATGGAGGTTTGGCTGATTATACCTCAGGAATTGAAATAGACCGTAATTATGCCTATACCTATTTGCATCGTGGAAGACTTTATGCTAAACACTTCAAGGATACATTGCGTGCTAATGCAGATTTTAGACAAGTCATTCTATTAGATACGGTAGTGGGCTCAGCTGGTAATGCACACCACTATGCCTATTTTGAGCTAGGTCAAAATGATAAGGCCAAAGCCTGGTTGAACAAAACACTACTTCAATTTCCTGAAGATGGAAATTATTACGATGCGGCATGCCTGTATTCCTTAATGAAACTATATCCACAATCCATTGCTTATTTAGACACCGCCTTTACAAAAGGCTATCGCGATTTCGAGCACCTTTCGAAAGACGATGACCTAGATAACGTCCGTAATCTACCTGAATTTAAATCACTTATTACTCGCTGGAAGGCAAAATTTTCCTCAACGAAACCGGTTGCGAATGTGGGTGAAAAATTAGTCAATATGATCGCGAGTACCTATATTATTCCATTTAAACCTGATTTTGGTGGAACCTATGAAGTGAAAAGTAAAATCAACGGTTTGCCCTTGAATATGACATTTGATACTGGAGCATCTGATATTTTGATATCCCAAACAGAAGTCGACTTTATGCTCAAGAACGGTTATTTAACCGAGCAAGACTTTATCGGTAGTAATAATTATTATACCGCAAATGAAGAGAAAATTGAAGCAAGAACGGTCATGTTAAGACAAGTGGAAATAGGAGGTTTAGTGCTGCGTAATGTACGAGCAGCAGTCATTAAAAATCGAAAGGCAGGTATGCTTTTTGGTCAAAGCGCTTTAAGTCGCTATGGCAAAATCACTATCGATAATCAAAAGAAACAAATCATATTGACAGGAAATGCTAAATAAGATAAAATCAATCAGCTGGGAATTAGTGGGCTTATTTTGTTTGAAGTTATTCCTATACTTGCTTGTTATTCCTATTACTGCATATTTCGTTCAGCCCTATCTATATAAATTAGCCATACCGCTCATTTTGTTAGCGAAACAAATTCCCAGAGAAGATCATTATGGGTTGCAAATTTATGTGTTGATTTGTTTAGCAATCAATACCTCATTTTTCTACATTTATTTAGTGTTAAATCGGTTTTTCAAATCGATCCTTTGGCAACGTTTTATTCTTATTTTATTTATTGGTTTTCCCGCATTTATTGGAGTCGTTCAGTTTACTATGAGTTTTTATTGGTCTTTCCTCGGGAGTTTGATTTTTAACGGTTATTTCTATGCCATGTATTTTAGCTTAAAGCATTTTCTGCCCTCTTTCCGCGGACAATTGAAATAAATCCTACATGAATTCCAAAATGCTACCTTTCTTCTTCTTCTTCTTTTTTGCTTGTATGGGTGCTTTGATTTGGTCTCAGATCAAATACAGAAAACCCGAAAATCCTTGGGCTTTAGGAGATGATTATGAGGTGCGAGGAATTGATCTGTCTCACCACAATGGTCGGATTCAATACGATGAATTAGATTCACTTGACTTTGTTTTTTTGAAAGTGACAGAAGGCGATTCATGGACGGATAAAACCTTTGAAAAGCATTACGCTGCCTTTAAAGAAAAAGATATTGCCATAGGAGTCTATCACTTTTTCAGATTTGATACGGATGGCCAATCTCAGGCGAGACATTTTTTAAATCATTTAGAAGGGAAAGAATTCCAAATCCCCTTAGTGGTAGATGTGGAGCAAGAAAATAATCCACTCGTTCCAAGGGAGAAAGTCATAGCTCGCCTTCGCTCTTTTGTAAAAGAAATAAAACACCAAACCGGTATAAAGCCCATCATCTACACTAATGGGATAGGTTACTCGGATTTTATCAGCGATGATTTCGAAGACCACACCTTATGGCTGAGCTCGACTAATTCCTGGCGGCCTGTGATGATGGATTGTACTTTCTGGCAATTCAATATCAAAGCAGACCTATCCGCTATCACCCACGATGTGGATCTAAATGTCTTTCGCGGTTCGCGTCAAGAATGGCAATTGTATCTTAAGAAAAATAAGCCGTTTGTGGTATTAATTAATTGATTTTCAAAGAAAGGTATATATTATTGAATTTTAAATTTTTTGTAGAATTCAACCCCAGAATCTTAGTTTAAAAGTTTAAAAGCAGCCCAATAAAATGGAGAATATTTTAATTTCATGCTACGTTGTGCATTTTCCAAAGATTTATTCACAGTTTGCCCATCAACCAAATTGTGATAAAAGTAAGACATCAATTCCGTTGTTTGTAAATCAGGAACTTTCCATAAGCTCATTACTATTTTTTCAGCTCCTGCAATTTTAAATGCTCTTTGTAATCCAAAGACACCTTCATCACTTTGAATATCACCTAATCCTGTGTCGCAAGCACTTAAAACAACTAATTTTATATTTTTAAACGTAAGTTTTGAAATCTCATACGCAGTTAAAACTCCATCATCATAAAGCTTGTTTATATCGAAATTCTTCCAACCATTATTCCCACCTGATAAAATTAATCCACTTCTTAAAGATGGGTTAATAAAACTCGTGGTGGCTTTATTATCGATAAATTTCTCAAAGAAAAAACCATGGGTAGATAAGTGTAAAATTTTGGGTTCATAATTGTTTGTAACTAATTTCCTAAAAATGCTTTCATCGCCTTCTCCATTTTCAAAAATTTGCACTTTAAATTGACGCCTATTTGTACTTTCAAAAATGCTTTTAATTGAATTTCCTTCTATTTTACTTCCAGGCAAATACCCCCAAGAATTATTAAATGAACGAAGTTTAGTCGAAAAATCATTGAATTGTTTCAAGTTTATTTGATAACTCGATGATAGATTATTTTTAAAACCAGATCTAGTAGACTCAATATTATAATTCAAACCTGAAAATATATCGATTGCATCAAACCTGAAATCAGTATCAACTTTTTCATCATCAATGAATTCGCTTAATGAATTATAATAGACAAGCTGATGATTTTCCCCAAAATTAGATCCATCCTCCAATTCAAAAGCGCCAAAATTGACAAAATTCAATTTGCCAGCTGGAACGATTACCACTTTATCGAAATTTTTCAAGTGATTGAAAATTTCATCCATATTAGATCTAAATAGAGACTTATTTTCTTTTGAATATAAATTTTTAATTGATTCAACTATGTTGACATCAGGAAGATGTGATTTAGATAATAATGAATCTAAAGAAGACTCTTGAAATAATGATAAATACTTAAAAACCTTTTTGTTTTTACTTAAAATCAAACATGAATATAAGTTAGATTTCGATACAACTCTATCACTTTTATACCTTTGAAATATAACTATTGCGCCATCAAAGTTCGACTTAGCAATAATTTTTGAATAAGTATTTTGAATTTTAAATCCAGATATTTTATCGGTAATTATCTTAATCAATTCTCGTTTACTGTTGTTGCTTTCCGATGAACTAACTATAGCCAAATCTTTTACATCTGTTTTAGAATTACTTAAATCTTCATCAATAACCTTCAAATATTTAGATTTAATTTCATCAGGGTAGCTTTCTAATAATTTTCTGATTTTTACGGCATAGTTTAAAGATAAACTCCCATAAAATTCATCAATAATTAGTAAATCAGGAATATACGATTGGGGATCAAGATTATTAAAATTGCGTCTAACATATGCCTTTATTCGATTATTTTCTTCTTGATTATCTGATAATAATTTTTCTCTTTCTAATTCAGAAACAAATGGCAATTGTTCATTTAGTAACTTGTATTTTATTAGATTAGAGTTAATTAAAGCACTATATGCCAATTTATATTCCCCTATATTTTCATATGCCTGAGCTATTTGATTATAGTATCCAAGTAAAGCATATTTATTTCTATTTTCTTCAATAACTCCATTTATAATACTAATTGCTAAATTATAATTTGTTATAGCACTCTTATCATCAAACATGGTGTAATAATAAAACCAGCCAAAATTTGCATAAACATCCGCGTTTTCATTTGAAACATTTCCAAATAATTTTGGTGTTAATTTAGCGGCCTCGAGAAGGTATTTTTTCCTATCTTCAAAACTAAGCTTTGGTATATTTTCAGTTAATCCAGATAACGTGCTTAAAGCCAATAATGACTGTAGATATTCTTTACCTTTTGGCAAACCTAATTTCTCTATTTGATCAACTATAAATTTATTAGTTTTGTACGCCTCTGAAAAATCTCCTTTCGACTGAAAAATATTTGCCTTTTGGAAAAGTTGAGAAAAATCAGAAACATTTTTGTACTCTTTTAGATTTAAGTTTAGAGCAATCTGATTGTAATTTTCAGATTTAACTCTGTCTCCCAGTAAAAAATAAACAGCCGATAACCCTTCCAAAAATCTTGATTGTAAGGACCTTCCCAAATTATTCTTTATTACGTTTTCATAACCATATAATAGAATTTTTTCAGCCTCAACATATTTTCCCAACTTTGTTAATGTTATTCCTATATTATATTCATTTAAATAATAATCATATGTGTTTTCTCGGCCAAATGACTCTAAATATTTTTTTGATTTGAAATTAATAACGAGTGCATCATTGAATTTACCCAAACCTTGAAAGCTGAAAGATAGATTAGTTAAATCTCTCACATAAGAATATTTAAACGAGCCGTTACTTTTTTTTACTAATTCTTCATTAAGAAATACAGCCTTATTTAGATAAACTTGCGATTCATTAAAATTTGAAAATAAATTTTCTACGAGACCAATACCTGAGAGAAATCTCAAATAATTAATACTGGTGGAATCTGAATTGTTTTTGAATAAAACTTCAGCCTTTTTAAATGAATTTCTTGCATCATTGTATTTTTTCAGTGATTCTAATTGGATTTCACCTATAGAAATTAATTGTGTACAATAAGAAGCCGATATTGTATCTTTCGCTTCCTTCAAAATAGATATATTCTCTTTAGATAAGGCAAATGCAGAGTCATCATAGTTTTTTATTCGATAAGCCCCCACCATCAGGTTGTTTATAAATACTTTTTTTGATAATTCATTAGAATTACCATCTTTGATTTGTGATTTCAATAATTTTGATACTGATAGCACAGAATCCTGATTGTTCTTTTTTATATTTCTGTCTAGGATATCTAAATATTTAAGATAGTTCAATTCTTTATTCGTTTGAGCATAAGAACTCTGACTTAGTAAAATTAAGCTTGTTAAGAATCCAAAATAAAAGCGGAATTTAAATTTCATGAAATTGAAAAAGGCTTTACGCTATATTACATAAAGCTATTGTAAAACTTTCAAATTGAATTAATCTGTAAACAGAAATATGCCCTCAAAGTGAAAAAAAACCAAAAATAAGTAACAGACTTTTTTGCCATTCAAACTTATAAAATAGTTTTAACAGTCTTATTCTATCGGCATATTTGTAGCAGGCAAATCTGAGAAGAAACAAAGTCTAATAGATATATTAAGTCCCATTTTATTTATTTTTTAATATTTCACGAAACACTCTGTAACCCCTCCAAAATCAATTGGGGGAACATATCTATGTTTTTTATACAATTTGTGTATACGTCTTTCAAGATGGCAAATATATAATGGGTCTCCTGTAACAACCTTTATTATTTTGTAAGTAACATTTATTCTCTTTAACTCCCAAAATCTATCTTTAATTGACATAAATGTTCTACCAAACTTGTACCAAACTTTACCTTCAAATTCCATTTCAATCCAATACAATTTGGCAATTCTATCTCTGCATAATGTAACCCATGCACTATCTGAATAACCGTATCGATTTTCTACAGCACAATCTGGACACCCCTGTCCTTTTAATAATTTAGAAGGGGTTGCCAAATGTATTCCATGTTTATTACAACTATATTGAATTTTTGTATTTGTGTTTATATATTTTTGATTAGCCAGAATCTTAATATTGGGATTTAAATTTTCTATTTGGTCAAATACCAACTTCCAATCAGACTTTTGATTTTCAGACCTTTTTGTTTGGCCACATTCATTACAACCACTTCCTTTGCTAAGGAGGTTATTAGCATTTGAAATTTTATCTCCATGCAATTGGCAATTAAAAACAATTGGAGTATGATGATTTACAAAAGGTTGTTCAGGATAAACGTAATAGTTTTTGTGTTTTAAATGAATCTTTTCTATGACAAAACTCCAATCATCCCTAAAAAAATCATTTCTGCTTTCTTGTCCACAAACTGGACAACCCTGGCCAGATAATAAGTTTAATGGTCGCCCTCTTTGAATTCCATGATAAGAGCATTTATACTTAATATTAGTATGTTGGTTCACATATTTTTGATCTGAATCTATTGAATATTCTGGATGAATTAGTTTAATTTTTTTTATTATTTCAACAAAATCACTTTGTTGTTTAAGTCTAGAAGATTCGTCCCCACACTTTATACACCCCGTCCCTTTTAAAACATGATTGTCTGTAGTTGCGTCCCAGGTATAATTATGTTGTGTACAATATATTGTTAAGATGCATCTCGTTTTATTTTTAGAATCTTTTTTAATTGAATAATCGAGATATTGATATTTTGAATTGTGAACTTTATTAGCCTCTTGAATTATTTCGTCAAATGATTTACCTCTACCTACACATTTAGGACATCCGCTACCATTCAAATGAACACTTGGCAATTGCATGAACCCTCCGTGTACAGGACATAATATTTTAACGTGCTTAGATTTGTTAACAAAGAATGATTCTGAGTAGTCATAATAATACTGATGTACTTCTTGAGATTGCAAAACAAAATCATTTGTACTCATATTTTTACCACTACATTTGGGACACCCCCTTTTTCTCAAATGATTGTCTGGCGTTATTGCAAAATTCTTATGAATCGGACATGAAACAATCACTTTTGATTTTGCATTAACATAAATTACATTTTCATAACTATATTTATTTTTATGAACAAGATTAGCTTTGTTAATAAAATTGATCATTTTCTCACTATTCGAATTCATCTACTTAATTTTTAAAAAATGAATTTAAAAATTTTACACCATAAACTGTGTCGAAGATAAATTACTTTTTAGAGTGCTATAAATTGTGATTGTATACTCAAAATATTCCCTAAAGACTCATTTCTAACCCCTTATACTTAAAAATTATCCAATGGGCATTCCATCATACTTAATAAATTTCCCAAAAATTGCTTCAGATTGGGATTATGAAAATAACAAAGGAGTCGATATTAAATTAGTATACAGAACGTCAAGATTATTAGTTCACTGGAAGTGTATCAATGGGCATAAATACATGACATCCGTATTTAGTAGGGTTAGAAGCAATGGATGTAAAGAATGTAATAAAGTTTTCTTTTCAGAGGTAAGAATCAAATCAAATGCTCTAAACGGGACATCTTTTGCAGATGAAAATCCTGAAATTGTAATTGAGTGGAATCTAGTTAGAAATAAATTTAGTCCCAATGAAGTAACTTCTAAAAGCGATTTAAAAATTTGGTTTAAGTGCAATAAAGGTCACGAATGGATGACCTCACCTAAAGCAAGAACTAGAGGAGATGGATGTCCTATATGTTCCAAAAACAACTTGCCACATTTGATTAGAAAAGCAAAGTTGAGTAAGGCTGGTATGAGTCTTGCAGAAAAACATCCAGAATTATTACAAGAATGGGACTATACTAAAAATAAGTTTGCACCACAAGAATTAACTCCCAAGAGTAATTATAAGGTATTTTGGAAATGCAAATTCAAACATAATTGGGAAGCAACAATTTATAATAGAACACAAAACAAGAGTGGATGCCCCTATTGCAAGTCATCAACATCCTAATTAGAGGTATTCGTTTTGTGTGAATTACAAAAACTATTTAATAATGTAATTTGGAGGGGAAAGATTGCAGGATTTGAGTGTGATGTAATAATTGAAGATTTAAAAACTGGAATTGAAATAGATGGCGCATATTGGCATGATGATAAATTAGAAAGGGATAATTTAAAGAGTAAAATTTTTAATGAAAATGGTTATACCCTTTTAAGGTTAAGAGATTATAGACTTCCAATTATTAAAGATGATGTTGTGATTTATGACAACAAGTCAAATGAGATAGATTTAGTGGTAAATCTTTTATTCTTAATAAAGAAATATCATCCCACATTTGAGATAACTAAATACATAGTAGACAAGAAACAAATTGGTTTAGCTGAGTATAAAAAAATTCTTTCATTACTTCCAGCTCCTACTGAAAATGAAACTTTAGCTTATCACAACCCTAAGCTTTCGATTGAATGGGATTTAGACAAAAACTTCCCATTAACTGCTGAAATGTTTAGCCCCAATTCTGAAAAAAAAGTTTGGTGGAGGTGTAAAAATGGTCACCCATCTTGGGAGGCTTCGATAAAAAATAGAAATATTCATAGTTCAGGTTGCCCAAATTGTTATAAAGAAAATGCTGGAACCATAGTAAGAAATGCCCTTCTAAAAAAAACAAATACATCTCTGGGGTTGGAAAATCCTGATTTTTTAATTGAATGGGATTATGAAAACAATAAGATTAATCCATTTCAAGTTTCATCTAAATCAGGGTTAAAGGTTAATTGGGAATGCAAATATGGGCACAAATTTATTATGTCTATTGGACTTCGAAATAGAGGAAGTAATTGCCCAAAATGCCATCAAACTAATAGAGGCGAGATTCTTCGAAAATCATTGTTGAAGAAATCAGGAATTAATTTCTCAATTTCTCATCCACATTTATTAAATGAATGGAACTATGATTTGAACATTAAAAGTCCAGATGAATTTTCTCCTAATAGTCACAGCATAGTACATTGGAAATGCAAGAATGGTCATTTAAGGATGGCATCAATAAAAAGTATATCAAATGGAATTGGGAAATGTATAGAATGTAAGAGCATTGCTTTTCTCAGGAAGGACTTACTAGACCTTTTGGATTATAATAAAAATAAAACATTTGATCCCCAAAAATCAATGATTGGAAGTAACAAAAAAGTATGGTGGAAATGCGATGTGCACGGTTCTTTCCAGCGAGTAATATATGAAATGGCTAAAAACAAAAAATGCCCTAAATGTTTTCAAAATGCTTATAAAAAATAAATTTTAATCAAATAAAATCACAGAAGTTCTATGTTCAACAACTTGTTTTAAATTAAACAAAGCATAAATTTTAAAAGAAGCATAGATGAAATTAAGCAGCAAATAAAGGGTGGTGCTAAAACCGAAGCAGAACGACCTGATTTGATACAATTTCAATACAATTAGATTAACCAATATAATACCTATACTATTATATTTTGACGTTTTTGTCCGATTTAAGTTCAGTCAGATTTGTTTCATTCCCACCGTCCGGACCGCCAACTAAACAAAAAAGCTTCAGAGAAATCTGAAGCTTTTTTGTTTTCAGACCTTTTCTATAGTACTAATAGCCCTATCTCCCTTAACTCCGCTACCGTTTCTCCCTCCCAGAAGTTTTCAAAGTTCCCTAATCCTGCATTGGTAAATGCCGCTTCGAATTCAGCAAAGATCCGCGTTTTTTCTGAGCCCAAGGAGAATGTTGGCAATGTTTCCGTAAGCCAGGCTCTCAGCTTTCCTGAGACCTCTAATTCCACTTCTTCTTTCCCTAAGCTAAATAAAAGGTATTTTTTAGTACTTGTGGGTTCAGGCCCCAGCCAAACCATTTTAGCATTAGGCTTAGGCATTTGTTCTGCTGAAGGAGCTAATATGCGCTTAATGTAGTTTTTTGGTAATTGCGTGCGTGGAATTTTGAAATCAAACCATTCTTGTAACGGCATGTCTAAGCCAATGCCATGCATATAATTAAACAGGGATTTCTTCAGGCCTTCGCTAAATAGGGCATGATCCGTACCTGTAGGATCCGCATGTTCTAGGTCATTATTTGCGAATTGACCTGGTTCAGGATGTAGGATTTTTATGTGGTAAGCGTCTGGATTTAGTCCCACGGGACTGTGCGAGGTTAACGCAAATTGATGCCAAAATCCTGAATGCATCACCCCATTCTCCACCAGTTGCCGAACCACTTCTAGAGAGTCAACCGTTTCCTGCGCTGTTTGCGTGGGGAATCCATACATCAAGTAAGCGTGGACTAAAATTCCTGCTTGGGTAAAATTGTCGGCAACTTTGGCCACCTGCGCGACCGAAACACCTTTATCAATTAAATCAAGCAAACGATCTGAGGCCACTTCTAAGCCACCTGAAACGGCGATGCAGCCTGAACGAACGAGTAATTGGCATAAATCTTTCGTAAAACTTTTCTCAAATCGAATATTCGTCCACCAAACGACCGTCAAATTTCGGCGAATAATTTCGAGTGCTACATCGCGCATTAAAGCGGGCGGAGCGGCCTCATCTACAAAATGAAAACCATGGTTTCCCGTTTGCTGAATCATCGCTTCGATTCGATCGACTAACATGGGTGCCGTGGTGGCCTCATAGTCTTTGATGTAGGATAAAGAGATGTCACAAAATGTGCATTTACCCCAATAACATCCGTGTGCCAATGTCAATTTATTCCATCTGCCATCGCTCCACAAGCGGTGCATTGGATTGGCTATCTCAATGACAGATAAGTATTTGTCTAAAGGTAAATCGGTGTAATCTGGAATACCCACGTCCTTTTGCTTGACGTCGGAATCTGTGGACCCGTTTAGGTAGGTAACAGTTCCATTAATACAGCAAAAAGTACGTTTTAAATCCTTTAATTCGCGTGTGCCTTTTAAATGTTCCAAAAGATTCATCAAGGGCGTTTCCCCATCATCTAGCGTGATAAAGTCCACAAATTCAAACACGCGCGGCTCCTGTAAGGAGCGTAATTCCGTATTGGCATATCCACCACCTAAGGCGACTTTAATCTCAGGATGGTGTTTTCTAATCCACTGACCACAACGCAAAGCACTGTATAAATTACCCGGGAAAGGCGCTGTAATGGCGACGAGATTAGGTTTTTCTAGCTGGATTTTAGCCTTTAACCTTTGTACCAATAAAGCATCAATATAGGTCAGCGGTGCGTTCAAGGCCTGGTTTAGCTCCTGAAAACTGGAGGCAGATCTTCCTAACCTTTCAGCATAGCGACTAAACCCAAAATGCGGATCCACCGCATCAATAATTAAATCAGAAATATCTTCTAAATAAAGCGTCGCTAAATGCCGCGCTTTATCTCTCACACCCATACTCCCAAATGCCCATTCTAAGTCACTTACTTGTTGAAAACGAGAGGCTTCCGGCAAGTAGTTTTGCTCCGCAATGACATGCGCAAGGGTCGGATTTTTATCGTGCAAAAAGGAAATAACCGGGTCAATCGTGCGAATGTAGGACTGTTTCAGTCGCAGCATGCGCTGCCCATTTTCATTCAGTTTTTGGCTTGAACGTTCGATATATGCAAATAGGTTTTTTAATCCGTTGGCAGAAAAAAGTTCGAGAATAACTTCGAGTCCTAAATCAGCTTGAAAGGCGGCAATACCTTGGGTATTCAAAAAACCTTTCAAATAAGCCGTCGCAGGATAGGGCGTATTTAACTGGGTAAAAGGAGGAGTAATGAAAAATACCTTGGGTTCTTTTGGGCTCATGCGCATCAAAAGTACCAAAAAAACAGGCAATCTTAATAGGGTTTAGAGTGGCTAGGTCGGGAAAATTGTAGACTATTTTTCTTCCAGCCAGTTTTTTATCGCTCCTGCTGTCTTTATGTAGTCACCATCCAGCATCAAATCATGTGATCCGCCTTCGATGATTTCTAGCTTTGCTTTGTAGTGTTTAGCTGTTTCTTGAAACTCTTTGACCGTAATTAAACCGTCTTTAGAACCGCCTATAACTAGCATCGGAATGGTGATGGGGTGTGATACGGGAATAAATAAGCCTAAATAAGCTAGGAACGATTCCGCGCACATCAAAGAAGTGAAACGGGAGTTTCCATTGAACATTAATTGCGGATACTTTTTGAATCCGCCAAGCAAATTCAATTGAAGCAAATAGGGAATCAATCCTGGGTAGCGAAAGAGCGCGCGCTGGCTCGCGCGTAAAACCCCGGAAGGAGGAACGGCCGAAAGTAAAATGGCTTTTTTGCAATGACCCGTTTTTAGAAAGCGTTGCAGAATCATGCCACCCATGGAATGTCCAATGATGATAGGAGGTTGATCTAATTTTGCCACTGCTTGATGTAGTGCCAGCACATAGTCGTTTAAGGAATAGGAAATGCGCTGAGTGCTCCCAGGTATTTCATGCCCGGGGAGATTTATGGCAATGCATTCATAACCCAGGTTTTGGAAATAGGGGATGAAATTTTCTTCCCAACACCAGGAGCCGTGGCAAACACCGTGAACAAATAAGATGGTTTCTTTCATGAAACGGGGTATTTGCTAACGTAGTCTTTCGGTAAATGCTTTTTCAATTGTTTTACGAACAAGTGAAAATCAACGGTGATCGTATGGCGCGGTGTTTTGATTTGTTTCAGGTGAGGGTGGGTGACCTCTCTTTGGCATAATTCAGCGATGTTATCAGGTCTTTTCCAAAGTCCCTTGATTGCCCTAGCAGCAATCTTACTCTGCAATTCCGACCCTGGCCAAATACATCCCAATGGCTGAAACATGCCCACAAAAAACAAATTTTCATATTTTTCATGTAACATTTTTAAATACAGAGGCACATCTCCTTCACTATAATTCAGGAAGTCTTTTCGAAAGAAAGTGTGTTCAAGAATATAGCCCGTGCAAGCGATGATTGTGTCAAATTCTTCCACTGAACCATCTTTAAAATGCACATTTTTTTCTTCGAAGTGATCGATATCAACCTTGGGGAATACTTTTCCATGCCTTACTTTGTACAATAATTCCTCATTGATCGTAGGATGGGTTGCAGTGATACTATGCTCAGGCTCTGGTAGTCCATAATTTTTATTCGAACCAGAGAATATCTTCACAGATAATTCGGACAAGAAAAATTTCAAGCGGGTAGGTAGCCAAGCTAAGCGAGAGGCTACCACATCACTCGGTTTTCCAAACAGGAACTTAGGTACAATCCGGTATCCTCTTCTCCAGCTGATACTTGTTTTCTTACTCACTCGGCTGGTCTCCACGGCCACATCGCAAGCTGAATTTCCACCACCTATCACTAAAATACGTTGATCGCGGAATGGTTCTGCTTTTTTGAATTCGTGAGAATGCATCAACTTGCCTGAAAATTCTCCTGGATATTGGGGCATTCTGGGCAACCAATGGTGCCCGTTGCAAACTACGAGGTGGGTAAAAATAGCCGTATTTTCCTGACCATTATATGCTGTTTTTACTACCCAGTTATTTGCCTCATTCAGTTCACAAGACTTTACCAAGGTGTTGAATTGGATATGCGGATATAGATTGAAATGGGCTGCATAACCTTGAAAATAACGTCTCAGTTGATCATGCGAAGGATAATCAGGTATCCCTTTTTCAAAGTCATCAAAAGTGTAGTCTTCGTACTGCGATAAGGATTTGGAACTAATGATGTGCGTCGTTTCAAAAACACTCGAGTGCCCCGATTTCTCATTATAGACCCAATTACCGCCTACTTCCGTATTGAAATCATAACAAACAGCCTCTAGGCCTTGATCTAACAGGTTTTTCAATGCGGTGATTCCGGATGGGCCGGCACCGATGACGCACACTTTTTTCATAACATTAGGTCTATTGTCAAATATAGCAAAAAGACTATTTAATCTTTGATTAAGTTAAACGTACTTATTCTTGTTTTTCTATCTGTAAACCTTAGTATATATTTTCCAATTGCTAGGGAAGAAATGTCTAATATGTCTCCAGAATTAACCGAATCGAATCTTTTTACGGATATGCCTATTGCATCAATGATTTCTAAATCCCCACTACTGTTTGTAGCTATTGTGATCCGGTCTTTGGTTGGATTTGGGTAAATGGAGATGATAGGTACTTCTAAAATTCCCATAATAGCAATCGTTATCGCAGCAGACGGAGAACTGGCACATCCCTGCGCATTTGTGACAACTAATGAATAAGCACCGGAAGCAGTAGCTACATACTTGTTTTGCGTAGCACCTGAAATTGCCTTATTGTCCAAATACCATTGGTATATGCCTGCAGCATCCGTACTTAAATTTTGAATATTTGCCACACTAATCGTAGGTAAGGTTGGTTTTTGAATATCTAAAAAACTCTGATTCACAACTTGATTCTTATTGCCAACTGTATCTAATAATTTGCCGGCTAATACACTTAGGATCAAACTATCAGCACAAGTCCTGTTGATGGAAATTTCGAAATTCTTATTGTCTAATTTTTTAATCCCTATGATAGATCCATTTTTTACTGATATGTCCGCAGTATTTAAACTATTGCTGATGTATTCATTTGAACGAATATTAAGTACTGTTTTCCCATTAGTAGAACTTGTTTTTGAAATGTTCAAAACAGGTTCTCTAGTATCCTTATAGATTGTGGAAACTACAGGATCACTTTCATTATCAACAGAATCTTTGACAATACATGTGATTTCAATTAGCCCATCTTCAAATCCTTTCAATAAAGAATCTTTTACGCTAATGTTTGCATTTGAGAAAGTCCCAGATATCGTTTTTACTAATGCTTCTGATTTATACATCACTGGGACATTGACACTCTGTTTAATTGGGGTAACAGTTGCCTGCTTAATGCTTAAGGTGTAAGATCCTTTAGACTCAGATGCTTTAATTTGGTAGATTAATGAATCAATATTACTCTTTCCAAAGTTTGCTAAATTAGTTTTCAGGATACCTGACTTAGGAGCTAGGACATCCTTCGCATAGATTGATTTACCTATTCCTAGCAGTGTTTTTGTGGAATCCAACATGAAGACCGTAGCATATAAAATACCATCATTCACACCGGTTAGTTTGATGTTTTCAACCACAATCGAGTCCTTGCTCATCTTTCCTTCGCTTACAACGGAATTACCTCCCATGCTGCTGTAGAAACGCGCGCGGTAATTTTTGTCTTTACAGTCTTTGCAGCTAATGGACAGGCTCAAAGCCTCTGCATTTTTGGCATTCACTTTTTTACCTAAAATTTCTACCATTGGCTTAACAAGTTTAGTCGTATCTGATTTTTCAAGATCGAAACGAACTATCTCTGTAAAATTATAATATTTTTTATTTCCAGCTCGGTCAAATAGCGTTATCCCTTCAACTCCCCATAATCCTGGAGCAGAACCTTTAGGAAGTAAAGTGGATACCTTGTATTTTCTCCAATTGCCGGGAGGCCCGATTGGGTCTTTTAGTGGATAGAAAAAGTCCTTGCCGAAAAATTTATAAAAGTCATCTTGCATCCCATAATTGAAGACTTTTCCTTGCGGATCTCTTAATGTATAAAAACCATTATTTAAGCCCGCTTCATTCCCAACAAAGGCTGAACTATCTCTTGAAAAAAACTCCATTTCAAAAAGTGTCTCCCCATCAGGTGCTGAAGGATTACTTGGTGTCGCTTTGATGAATATTTGATTAACATCAAGAATAGGAGGGATGAAATCCGGGTATTTGGTTTTAACATAAATACTATCCCTTAAGTGTTTAGTTGTGTTTTTCTCGACACGAAAAGCCGTTGTGTCCCGCATAAAAAAAGCTCTTCCTTCATTTCTTGCTTCATCTTGCAAATACATACTTGTAGTAACATAATATCCCGTTGGATAGTATTCTGGAATAGGAAATTTGTAGTTGATATGATTGATATTTTTATTTTGTGTATCTTTTTGAATATAATTCGGATTATCTCCTATGAGGCCAAACTGGAAATCCTGCCTTACTCCATTTTCGTCATTTTTAGGAATGGCAAAATTTAAACCAGTATAAACCATTTTGTTTGACTCTAGTAAATCAAAATTGGCTTGAATAGTTTGGTAGGTCTCTCCATCTGAATATTCATCCGTCGAGAAATATTTATACATACCAGAACCTAAACTTAGTTTAATAGTATTGTTAACATAAATGGGATTTGTAATGTCTTCTTTAGGATTATTTATGAATATTTTTAAGCCAAAAGTGCTATTGTTTTCATAGCGTTGATTCCCTACTTGATCCGTAAGCACAATTTGATTAACACTCCAATACCCCGCCTTTGAGAATTTTGAAATGGTAATTTTCCCTTCTAGAACAAATCCATTTCCATTATCAATTGGATTTAACCACATATCATAAAATGATCCTATGGAACTTGTAATCCTAGTGAAAGCATTTTTCGCACCGTCTTGTTTTGGGTCAATTTTGTTTAATTCTATTCTAATAACTAACTCTTTATCTTCCTCAGGTAATCCATTAACTTCCACATCGACTTTTTTGATTTTCCCGGGGTAATTATAGTCGGGGAATAGGTTGTAAACTTGGAAGGTTAAATCCTTTCGGATGATTGTAACATAGCGGGTTCCTTGCATCACGCGGTCTCGAATGAATTCAAATTTTTTCATCGATCTTGAGCGAAGAATTTCAGGATTGACTACATAGGCAGCAATAGATTCCGCCATATCTTCATTCGGATTTTTTGCGTGTGCATAGGCGGATACAAATTCAGTGGTGTTACTCGTGGTCCACCCCGTAGTTCCTGTGGGGTCGAGGAACCATCCTCCTGTAATAGCCCAATCATCTCTTAATTTCTGATCAAATAAACCTTCCCACATAAAATGGGCTTTTTCGTGTAGAATTAACCTTTGTACATCGGAATATTGTGAACTGCCAAATGCTTTTTGCATAAATTCAATCGTTTTCCTACCTACCCAAGCTATAGCAGCCGCTGGTGGATAAGTAGGGTTATCTTGCCCTGCAATTCTTCTAGATAGGTATTTTAGATTACTCTGAACATGCATTCCATCAGGTAATTCCTCGAACATGGATAGTATGGAGATTTTTTCTGATGCTGAGAACTCTTGGAAATTAGAGAAATCTTCTCCCATAATTTGCTTTAATTCTAAATTGGGGATTAAAAAACGAATGCCGAAACGGGTGTTTGCTAATTGATCTACGGCATTTTTGTCGAAGCCGTAATTAGTAGCAAAATTGACTACTGCTCCATAAAGTCTTTTAGAATAAAAGCGGCCTTTGACCCCATCCAAAGTAACCACTAGTGGTGAGGCATAGGTAAATGCTTTTCTAGAAATTGTAACAAACTTAATATTATTTCGTTCGACAATCTGAATATCATCAATCACCTCTTGATCAGTGATATACCAAACTGATTTGACCTCTGATTTAAACGTCGCTAAGGCATCATCATTGATAATGAGTGAGGGGATTCTTTTTATTGTTTGGAACAACCTGAAGGCATCCTCTGGTGTCCATGGACTAATCTTATCAGATAGTGCGATGCCATGCTTATTAAGAAGATTAATTGAATTGAAATCTTCTGGAATCTTGATAGTTTGGTCTAAAATTTGAATATCGTTAGGTTCATTAATATAGCTTTGCTGAGCATGACCAACAAAACTAGAGTCATCTTGCCATTTATAAACGTAATTCGTTTTGTTAGCGAGGGTAATGGGGTTTAGCTTTATATCGAGCAGTTTAGGTGACCCATTTAATTCAAATACCTCTGTTGAGGGAAAATAATATCCTGTTGCATCGAGCTTCAGCGCCCATTTGCCGTTACTTAAGTTTGAGAACGTATGTTCCGGTGTGCCTGATGCGATACCCCCTATTTTTTTGAAGAAAAATAATTCTGAACTTTTTTGAATTTGAACCGTACAAGTGTCACCTACTTTTAAACCAGAGATTTTAACTCTGATTGAATTTTGAGCAACTAAGGAGGAGCCTGTTAGTATTAATAACCATAGCGTGATTCCTATTCGTACAAATTTGTTCTTCTTCAATACGTTAGTCATATGAGCTTATGAGTTTTATTTTGAACTGAATAATTCTTTAATAAATTTAGGAGAGAGTATGAGAAATGGCAAAAACGGTGGTTGTCCAAATGAGTACAGTATATCATAGTCAATGTATACATCTACGAGAACGATCGATTCGAATTATTTCCCATTAGAAAGTAAATACTACGACTAGGCGAAGATAGCGCTCGCCACAGAGAATACCTATAAACAAAAAAGGCTCACCATTAACCGGTGAGCCTTTTTAGTTATTTGTCAGCTTTGTGACCTTTCCCTAAGGATCGATCGACAGGTAAACCATAGAAGAAATACAGTATTTTGCCAGTTAAGGCGCCTATTTCAGAAGCATGGCTTTCATCTTGGAATACATGGTGCTTGATCGTTAAACCAGGGTAGTTTCGGCTTTTTAACGCATTCGCTAAGTTCAAAGCTCTTTTCTCGAAGAGATTTTTGCCTTCTAGTGAGGAGGCAGAGATGAAAATTTTCCCTTTCAAGGTCTTTTTAGAATCATAAAAGGCTTTCTCAAGACGTATGGTTTCATCGTTATTGACGAAAAGGGGAGCGCTGTTGATACCTATTTTGGAGAAATATCCGGGATCCTTAAACAAGACATGACTCGCAAAGAGGGAACTCAGCGAATGTCCAGTCAAGCCACGGTCAGTAGAAGTTTTGTAGTTTGCCTCGATGAAAGGGATGACCTCTTTTTTTATGGCATCGTAGTACAATGCGCCATCTCCTGAATGCAATTTCACTGGAGCTCCACGCAATGCCATAGCCACTTGGAATGAATCTTCGTATGCGACATTATCAAAGCTTAATATGGGATAACGGGTGATGATCCATTCTGGAAGGCTCATGCGATCATCACCGATTCCTACAATGATGGCTGGTTCAATTTCACCAGCCATCATCTTGTGCATTTCGTGCATCAAGGGGAAAGAATAAAAAGCGTCTAAAACATATAATACCGGGTATTTTGTGTCTGCTTTCGGGTTATATCCCATCGGAACAGATACGGAAACGCGAATGTTGCTTTTGATGTATTGGGACGGAATGTCGTAGGCAACAGCTCCGTAAAGTGTTGCTGGTTGGGCCGTTTGGGCTTTGCCTTGGAAGGCAACCAATGTAATAAGCAGGAATAGTAGTTTTTTCATGGTTTGTTTTATTTAGCAATGCTTCCCCATACGAGGTGTCTGAATTTTTTGTTATGGCCTGTTGGCTCTGGGGCTACTTGCATAAAGATTAAGGCAATCATATCTTCTTTCCGATCAATCCAAAATTGGGTGCCAAAATACCCTAACCAGAAATACGACCCAGCGGAAATCGTTTCAAATTTTGCTTGTTCTTCAGGGTAGATGTATACCGTAACACCTGCTTTGAATTGAGAGCTTCCAGTGACTCCCATCGCTACACCGTCTTTAGTGGCCACATCGAATAAAGGTTTTTCGATCATTTCCACTGTTTTTTTGCTTAGGATTTGGGCGCCGTCTAATTGCCCATAATTTAACAGCATTTGAAACAGACGCGCGTAATCGTCCACATTACTGATAATGTCAGTTCCTCCTAGGCCAAGCGAAGTATTAGTGTCCTTCCAAAAATCCATCGAAGTCTCGGTGGAGAAACCCATTAAATCACGACCTACTTGGTCCGTATAAATGGCTAATTTTCCATTTTTGTCGCGGGTATATACCTGTGTAACATTTTTCCATTCTTCCTTAGGGACACCCACAAAGGTGCGATTCATTTTTAAGGGCTGAAATATTTCTTGGCGTAAAAAGTCTGGAAACGAGCGCCCATCTAAAACCTCGATCACGCGTCCTAAAACTTCTAAGTTCATACCGTAGGTCCAGCTTTCTCCAGGTTCATGTGTAAGAGGTAATTTAGCTGCACTTTGAATGATTTCGCTGAGTTTTAAGCCACTTTTTACTTTGGGAAACGCAAAAGTGACATTCGCCTTAACGTAGGCCTCATGACCTAATGTGGCAAAGGGAGGATAAGCTATACCCGATGTGTGCGTGAAAATATGCTTCATCAGGATTTTTTTCTTCGCCGGACGCGTGATGAATTGGTGTGAAACGCTATCGTAACCCGTTAAAATCTGCATATTCGCAAATTCGGGAAGGATGTTTTCCAATGGAGTATCCATGGTAAACAGTCCTCTCTCGTATAATTTCAAACCAGCGATGGCAGTAACTATTTTTGTCATACTTGCCATTCGGAACAAGTGATCAGTACGCATTGCCTCTCCTGATTCTAGGTTTGCTTTGCCAAAGGCTTTCTTGTACACCACCTTGCCATGTCGTACGATCATGCCAATAGAGCCTGGAATGATTTGTTTATCCGTTTGGGAAGCTAAAAAAGTTTCCACCCGTTGTAGGCCTTCTTTGGATAATCCAGCCTGAATAGGGTCCCCGGAAGGCAGGTTTTGCGCGAAGGCATTTAGCGAGAGGAATAATAGGATTAGTTTTTTCATGGTTATTTGACTAAGTAATTGCCTAATTGTTGATTGTACCAAAGATTATCATCGAAATCTTGTTCCTCTATGATTTTACCATTTTTCATTTTAACCAAGGTCACCCCTGAAAGATCCATCGATTTTCCAGTAGCATTGTGTGTTCCTTTAAAATTCCAGTGTTTTACGAGTTTATCCCCATGTCCCCAGACATCAATAAAGGTAAATTTAATATCGCTAAATTGTAATAAATAGCTATTAAAAGCTTTTTTAAATCCTTCAATTCCTTGAGCACGAATTTTTTCCTTTTGATTTAAAAGCAAAACATCAGGAACAAAATTTTTCTCATTTACTTGTTCAATATCACGACCATTGAAAATTTTATCCCAGACAGCTGTGTAGATTTTAATGTTTTCAGCGACTTGTTTTTCGGAGTTAATTAATTCTTCGCATTCTTTTTTACTTTGTGCATGAGCGCAAATGGCGGAAAGTGTCACTAGTATTACAAGTAGTTTTTTCATTTTTTTTTTTGATTTTTTAGACCTAAAAGTACTCAATTGAAAAAGTGAAAAATCTGAAAATACTGGGAAGTTTGTTCCCTTTTGCGCAAACGGGAACATTGTTTTGTCCAAATGAGTACAACTTGAGCCTGATCTGGTACAATTATGTTGAAAATCAGCTAATTAAGTACATGATTGATTTATATTCAAACTTGCTAATTCGAATTTAATCGTATATTGAGCGGTAAATGTTCTAAACCTATGCCAGCATCTATCCCTATTAGTTCACACGAAAAGAAATGGCTGCTAAAGCGAATTCATGAAGTCTTTGATCTGCAAATTGTGGATGCTTACTCGTGCCAAAAACTCAGTGAATCCCTCCAATCCAAAGCTCGAATAGCTATTTCCTACAATACACTTCGCCGTCTTTTTGGGATTATCAAAGGCTCAACCATGGCCTCTCGATTTACATTAGACAGTCTGTGTAAAGGCTTAGGGTATGCTGACTTTGAGAATTTTAGGCAATCGGTCAATCAATTCGAGAAAGATTTTTTTAATGAAATGCTTATCCTAAATAGACTTCAAAATCGCCATGATGATGAAGATATTTTAGAAATTGTTCGACAGTTTGAATTGAAAACCTGGGATGATGTATATCAATTAAAGTCCATTATTGACTTGTGTTTAGAAACGGAAAATTTTGACTTATTATCGCATATTTTTGAGATTCAATTTGATACGGCAGATACGAATGTGATTTGGAAACTCTATGTGTCATTTCAGTCCATCTACATTGAAAGTTGTCGAAATAATCATCAAGTAATTGAATACGTCGCTCACCTTTTAAAAACCAACGAACTTGCTCAACGCATTTTACTCCAATTATATGTGGAGGAAGAATGTTTACAAGGGTTTTATGGAAAGTGGCTAGAAGCATCCTCTGAAGTTTTGGTGCCTGATATGCCGGTATTTAAAAATGTGATGTTATGCCAAAAAGCGTATGAAAACCAAGAACTAGAAAAAGCAAAGTCCTATTTAATGCTTAGTAAAAATGCGTTCATACGTAGTTCGGATTATATGCACCCTAATTTAAAAGGTAGGATTGCGGCCTGGGACTATATCATTTGGGGTAAAAAATCGACATTTTATGATTTTTACGAGGGACTATCTGATCTTTCAAGTCAAATTTCCATATTGGTTTTTTTCTATCGATTAGTGGAAATCTACCACAAGGATATTAGTGAAGTGGATATGATTGCACATTTTAAATTAGAAGAACAAACTTTCTCTTTTTCGTTTCCTGAAAAACATAATTTAAATAAAATCAACTTACTGAAGGCATTGTATTTTTTGCAAAAGGGAGTGAAGGAAAAGGCTAGATTTTACCTAAATCAATTAAATTTACGTTACACCTATAGTGGGGATAAGCGTTGGGTGGATGAGCTGGTTGCTAAAATAAAAGAAGCATGTTAGGGTGGATGTATATTTTGATTAGTTCTTCTTTTTATGGGTTTAGTAACGCTTTTTGGAAAAAAGCGATTCAAAATGTTTCCTTTTTACAGGTCATTATTGCGCGAGGTATTTACACCACTTCTTTTTTTGGTTTATGTTATTGGATAGATGGAGAATGGGGTATTTTTCAACCTTGGTTAGGGGAAATGCCTGATTTTTCACTTGTTCAATTGGCACTTAGTGTTGGATTATGTTTTTTTAGTGCTTTTGGATTGTATTTTTTTGTACAAGCTTTAAAATCAGAATCAGTTTCCCTTGTAGCGCCCATTTCCACGATTAACCTATTTGGCTTGTTGACGGCTGTTTTTATTTTAGGAGAGTCTTGGACCTTTTCCTATTCACTGGCAACCATTTTTATAGTGGTAGGTATTTTACTTATTTTCTATCGAACGGTTGAATTTCGTTTAATTGATTTTTTTCTAAAGGCTTTGAAAGGAGGGATTTTGACTTCCTTTTTCTGGGGAGTGTCTTATACACTTTTTAAATTCCCAATTTCTTGGCTTGGTGTGATTCCTTTTTCGTTTCTTTTAGAATTGTGTGTGACGATTTGTGCAGGAATGATCTTTATTTTTCAAAATCAGGAGTGGGAAAGGATTCCACAGCAACCGGTTCTTATATTAGCGATTTGTCTCATTTTAGGCTCTGTTTGTATGCACATTGCCTACCAAACAGCGTCTGTTTCGCAAATCATATTTATTAGTAAAGCTCAGTTGATTTTTACCTTGATTTATGGGCAATTCCTTTACAAGGAAAAAAGAAGTTTTATTCAGTGGGTAGGAATTCTATTTTTGGTTTTTGCCATTTATATTGTTACTTAAAGCATCATGGCTACATAACTTTTAATGCCAAATGCTTCTTGTGGTTTCAAGTGTCTAAGCGAACAGAATCGATTCTTCGTTAAGGCAATAAAGGTGTCTGCTAGTACCAGATTTTCAATCATGCGAACTTGAACAACATCGTGAATGGCGAAAGTTTGAAGTAGTTTTTTGCGATGAAATAATCGTAGTGCATATACCTCTATCATCCCGTTGCGGATAATTACTTGGTGACCTTGTTTTCCTAATAGTAGAATATACCAAGGGCTTTTGCAGTAATAGTGTTTGGTTTCCATAGCTTGTAATTCTTTGAAATAAAACTACAAAAACCGCTAGATACATCTTTTGACCAAATAGGGCCAAATGTGTTCAAACGTGATCAACACTACTCATAACAATCCATCCCAATCGGCGCCCCATCCGGAATAAGGGGTGTCTGCATCGCTTTCCAATCTGCTGGATTGGCTTTGAATTGATCGATGGTTTGTACGAGATAGCTTGCAAAAGCACCAGTCTTTTTGCTGTAAACCGCTCTAATTCCTTTTACAGATGCGTTAACCTCAGAGGCAGCTAAAGGAGAAATAGTTGGCGCGTTCAATACATTCAGTAAGGAAGAAACTACTTTGAAATTAATCGTCTCCTGCGTGGCTTGTAAATAAGGATCTGAATGGGAAGTGTAAAGGGTGGCTTGCAATAAAGCGCTCAATGTCTCTGAAACCCCTAATTGCTGATCATTCACCGCTTTATTACCGGCTAAACGAGACAAGCGATCAGGATGCAATAAGAAGTCCAACGTAAAATCGGCAGCGGATTCCACTGCGCCCAGTGGATCAAATGTAATCCCTGTTTTCCCTTTAAATGATTCGCGTGTTCGGTCCTGATTGAAAGCCCTCGGAGGGAACAGCGCTAATTTTTCTTTGGGAATCGCCAGCGTACGAGCGTCTAATGTCTGGGTCACCGCTTTTAAGGCTTGTGTTTGTAACGCAACGGAAGCGGGTTCTAAAACCAATTCTTTGCCGCCTCTCACCGCGTAATTGTATTCAGATCCACCGATGATTTTTGTGGCAGCCTCGGTCTGGTAGCGGTGTAAGAAGTACAAGGGAACGAAAACGTCTTCTAAGTGTGAATAGGTTTCGTTCGGGCGTATATTGTGTAGGGAGAAATTAGCTATTGCTTTTTTGCGAACGGCTAAAATATGCTGAAGTTCGTCTACGATGGTTTTTCCGTTATCCCAAAGGTGCGCATAGATATGTGCTCCTCCCGGGTTGCGGGCATCGGAGTCAGTGATGAAGCGGAGACCTTTACTATAGGCCTTATCGATTACTTGGTTTAATTCAGCTGTTGTTTTGTGGTCTCCATAAGCGTAATCAACTGAAACTTTGTCCCAATCCCCAATTTTTGTGTCATAGGCGTGGCTGAAATCCATTTGGTCCCCTTTGAAATCAATTTGTGGATGAGGATAATCCATCACACTTGAATTTTCCCGAGCACTCGCTGCATAATTATGGGCAAAACCAAGCGTATGGCCTATTTCATGGGCAGCTAATTGTCTAATGCGTGCCAAAGCCATCGCCATCATCGGTCCATTAGCAGATCCATCAGTCGCAAACGGGGCGTTCATTAAAGCTTGTGCGATTAAGAAATCTTGGCGAATTCTCAGGCTACCTAAACTGACATGTCCCTTCATGATTTCGCCCGTTCTAGGGTCTGTAATCGATGCACCATAACTCCATCCACGTGTGGAGCGGTGTACCCATTGGATGACATGGTAGCGCACATCCAATGGATCAGCGTCTTCGGGTAATAATTTGACTTGAAAGGCATCTTTGTATCCGATAGCTTCGAATGCCTGGTTCCACCAGCGGCCGCCTTCCATTAAAGCAGAACGAACCGGTTCTGGGGTGCCATTGTCAAGATAATAGATAATGGGTTTGACCGCCTCACTAACCGCCGCTTTAGGGTCTTTTTTCTCCAAACGGTGGCGCGTAATCCACTGTTTTAAAACCACCTCGTGCACCGGTGAAGCGTAATCTTGGAAAGAAATAGCATTGGCACCAGAGCGAGGGTCGAATTCTCGCGGCACGTATTTGTTATCGGGTAATTCGATGAAAGAATGGTGTTCTACCACCGTGACGTAATCTGCGTTAGGTACCACAGAGCGTATTTCTGCTCCTGTACCATTCCCTGTAAAGGTGAGTCGAGCTTCAAATTCACTATTTTGGGGAAACGATTTAGTGTGCTCTAATGCCAAAGAACTTCTACTTTTGTCTACACTATAAGAGCCCTGCTTTGCCTGTGTTAAGCGTTTTAACACCCCATGTGCATCTTGCATCAAGAAATCGGTGATGTCAATCAGGTAGGCTCCATCGGAGGCGCTTTCGATTTTAAATCCAAATAATACGGATTTTGCGAAAGCTTGTTGCACCGATAATTTCTCCAACGTATTGCTTGTATTCGCCCTGTATTGGGTGTTCGGTTGAACTAAGAAGATTTTGTTTCCTTGTTTTTCGAAGAAGACCACTTGCTCGTTTCCTAGTTGACCGCGGTCTAAACCCAGGTCATTGTTTCCTACGCCTTGAGCAAGAGAGTAGGTATAAAGGAACTCTTCATTCAATTTTTTAACCTCTAAAAAGATTTTGTCGCTTGACTCATCGTAGTAGAAGTTGAAAAAACCCGTGTGGGCTTTCATCGATTTTACTTTCTCTGCGATTTGTGCGGAGGCAGTAAAGCTAATAAGGGCGAGGAGGAAGAGCAGTTTTTTCATGTCCTAATTTAGGAATTTACGGGATAAAGAAAAAGCCCGAGCAATTTCGGGCTTTCTCTATTATTACCAGCGATCTATACCTAGCATTTTTTTGCCTAATGCAGTCAGGCTCGCTGTTTCGTATTTTGTTTGCTCCCATTTGCGCGGATCACCTGGAAAAGCATAACCCTCTGGAGCAATCCGGTGGCGCCACGAGTTTACCCGCCATTCGCGAAGGGAATCGTTTTCTTCTTCTGCTGGCATCATCGAAATGTATTGCGCACAACGTACTTTATCACTCGTATTTGCCCGAATGCCATGCGGTTGTAAGCTATTGAAAATCAACAGGTCTCCTGCCTCTAATTTTACTTTTGTTGGGGTGAAACCACTTGTATCGGGAAGGAAGCGATTTCGATCCTCGGGTTGCGTTAATTTCCAGGTATCATAGGTGCGGAAAAGTTCAGGAATACATTGAAAGCCTCCCATATTTTCATCCAATTGATCCGCCAAGGCCAATACCCCTTGTACGTTCACAGGTTTTGTCTCTGGATCATAATCCCAGTGAATGAACGCTTTGTACTCGTGTCCGGGACGTATGGGGAAATTCAAATTCGCCCGATCGATGGTTACCCATAATTTCTCAGTCCCCCAAATATCCACGAAGGCATCATAAACCCGCTGAGATGACCGATTATCCCACTGACATTGGCTATTGTAGCATTCCACCATTCCTGTATTGGCCAGTTCTTTCATCTTCATTTCAGCCCGCGGAGCAGTGTACCAGGTAGATGAATCATTCGGATCTTTTTCTTCAAACTCGTACAAGAAGGCTGCCGTTTTTAAGGCTTGTTCGCGCGGTACCGCCTGCTTAATGATGACATAGCCATTGTGTTTCCAAAATGCCCAATCCTCCTCAGTTAATACGCGAAGTGGTTTGCCATTAGAGCGGTCGTTTAATTGGACTGCACTGCTTTTTGCCGTAGAGGGATTGCCTGGAATTTCGTAATGTCCGTTGTTAGGGATGTCTGTTTTCATAGGTTGTTATTTGATAGGTCAAAGGTAGCCTGTTCCTGATATTCATTCTTCTGCTTGATTGACAAATAGTTGAACTGTATTGATGTAATTATTTGATATTTTGCTATTTTAGGCAAATGAAATTGAATTTAGAGCAAATTTTGCCGGATCGAGATAGTTCATTTAGGTTCTTATTAACTCCTAAACTAAACGAGGTATTCTATTGGCATTTTCATCCTGAAATTGAATTAGTCTATGTGGAAGCGGATAAAGGGATACGCCATATTGGGGATCATATTTCTACTTACGAAGGGTGTGATTTGGCCTTAATCGGATCTTATATTCCTCACTTGAATTTCGACTATGGCGTTAAGGCAACAGTGGAGACTGTCGTGATACAGTTTCCGGAAACTTATTTTGAAAGTGGCCTGATCCGCATCCCCGAGTTGAAAAAAGTGGTGGAATTAATGGAAAGAGCGAAAACGGGCCTTGCTTTTAGGGGAGAAACGAAACGAATCGCGGGTGTCCGTTTGAAAAAATTAGCGTTATTAGATCGCTTTCATCAATTTATGGAGTTGATGAGCCTTTTTCAGTTTTTGGCAGAATCAACGGAATACATTGACCTTCAGGTTCGGCCCATCACGAGTCAAACCATCTTGAAACAGCAAGAGCGAATGCACCGCATCCATCAATTTGTAGAGGCGAATTTCCAAAAGCCCATTGACACACAGCAAATAGCTGATGAGGTCAACCTTTCGCTTCCTGCCTTTTGTCGGTATATGAAGAAAACAACAAAATTCACTTATACTGACTTCGTTAATCAATACCGCATTCAATATGCGAAGAAACTTTTGATTCAAGATAAAAATGTGACCGAAACCTGTTTCGAGTCTGGCTTCGAAAGCCTTTCCTATTTTAACCGAATCTTCAAGAAATGGACAGGGGAGTCGCCGTCTCGCTTTAGGAAAAGGTCTTTAAAATAAAAGGCCGGGAAACAATGTTCCCCGGCCATATTAACTGGTAGGTTATCTTATTTTTTGGGACGAGAGTATTGCTCAATTCCGGAGATTTTTCCGTTCAAATCAAATTGGAATATTTCTACTAATGATTTGTGCCATACCGAACCGTCTTTAGAAACTCGCTTCTCAGTAGAAGTGACAAATACCCCTGAAACAGGATCAGTATTCGCAATCTTGATTGGTAGGATTCCGTTGATTTTCCAATCTAGAGAAGTGTAACCATCTACCATTGCGCGTAGGTCATTTTTAGTTACCACAACTTTATTTCCATCAAAGTCTGTAATCGTAACCTTGTCAGCAAAAAAGTCCAACGTTGCAGTAATGTCCATAGCATTGTATGCCTTATTTAACTTTTCAATAGCTTCAACTTCACCACGATTGGAGAATTGGAAAGGTCTGCCATTCGTTTCACCTTTTGAGTAAAATTTTCCACCCTCTGTTTTTCCAAATTCGTTGGATGCAGGAATTCTAGAGTATTGGTTAAAATCTGAAATTTTACCCGATTTATCCACTTTAAACAATTCAAATAAATTCATTTTTTGTTTCGAACCATCGATTGCCTCACGCTCTTCCGTCGATTGTAACATGACAATTTCATCGGTTGAACCCGCTACTTTGATAGGTAAAATAGCGTAAGGAACATTATTTATTTTCTTTGCATAAGCATGCCATTTCTTATTGAAATCGCCAGTTTTCTTTTGCATTTCTGGCGAATAATGCGACAGGTCTTTCTCAGAGTCATTCGAGTTATAGTCTTTTACCATATCTAAAATAACTTGACTATTTTTCTCCGAACCGAATTGGAATCCCTTGCCAGCATCTGGGCCAGAGAAGATTTTACCTGCTGTC
>JBJTNH010000096.1:0-16160 GCA_046073945.1 Aquirufa sp.
TTGCGCTGCCCTACGGTATAAAAAGGGTAACCTTCGTGTTTACCAATAATTTTTCCTTCCTGGTCCACAAAATTTCCACCTTTCACCTCTTCTTCCAATTCAGGTAATCGGCGTTTTAAAAATCCACGGTAGTCATTATCCGGTACAAAACAGATTTCATAGCTTTCAGCTTTATTGACTAATTCCACAAAACCTCTTTCTGTTGCCATTTCACGGATAGTTTGTTTTGTTAAGTGTCCTAAAGGCAAAATAGTTCTTGCTAAACTTTCTTGAGAAACTCCCCAAAGCACATAACTTTGGTCCTTCAAGGTATCTACACCTTTGGAAATAATATGACGACCATTTTCTTCTCTTATTTGTGCATAATGGCCCGTTGCGATGAATTCACAACCCAATTGGTCTGCTCTTCTCAATAAAGCATCCCATTTAATATGCGTGTTGCACATAACACATGGGTTGGGAGTTCTGCCTTCTACATATTCATTCGTGAAATAATCGATCACTGAATCGCCAAATTCTTCTCTAATATCTAAAATATAATGTGGGAAACCCAGGGTAACAGCGATGTTTCGGGCATCATTGATTGAGTCCAACGAACAGCAACCTGTTTCTTTTTTTGTACCACCTGAACTAGCATAGTCCCATGTTTTCATGGTCATGCCAATTACTTCATATCCTTGTTCGTGCAATAAAACAGCTGCGACCGAGCTGTCGATTCCGCCGCTCATAGCGACCAATACTCTTCCTTTTTTTTCCATGTTTTGGTTCAGGTTCAAAGCCTGACTAAAAATTTTATGCAAGTTAGGATTTATTTCTCTAATTGTTGTCTAATCTTGGTAATTCGGGCGTTAAATGGTATTTTTACTATTTCTATTTAGAATCTATAATATGCTTAAAACGCTAGTAAAAGTATCTGGGATTGAAAATCTTTCTGATGCAAGATATTGTGCCGGTATGGGGGTCGAATTTTTAGGATTTCCTTTGACTCAAGTTCCATTTGAAAAATTTCAAGAAATACGTAATTGGATAACTGGAGTAGAGATTGTTGGTGAATTGAGTGGTGCAACTTCCCAAGAATCCATTGATTTAATTAAGCAGTTCAAACCCGACAGAATAGAGGTTGATTCCAAAGCTAATTTAGTTGAATTAAAAAAACTGGATTTGCCAATTATCTTGCGTGTGAATCTAGATACAGATAATCTTCCTGCTTTATTTGCTGCTGCAGCTCCTTTTGTTAGTCACTTTTTATTAGTTGGAGACGACAAAGATTCCTTGATTGGTGCTGAATCTCAAGTTGAAATTTGGGCTGCTCAATATTCTATGATTTTAGGTTTAGATTTTCCAGAGGAGGATTTGGAAGAATGGGTTTCACAAACATCCATCAAAGGCATTGGTTTAACCGCTGGTAAGGAAGATAGACCTGGATTTAGAGATTTTACAGATTTAATGACTATCTTAGAAAAATTAGAAATAGATTAATTCTAACAACCCAAAAGTGATATATGCTTGCTTTGATAAAAAGATCGTATTCCAATGCTAAGGCCTTTGTTTCTAAGGTAGTAGTTATTGTAGGAAATTTCCTCCTAAAGCTTTTACAAAAAATAATCGGCGAGAGAAATTATACTCGGTTATTGGGTTATTTGGCCATTGGCGACTTTTATATAAAAACTCAATTCAGAAAAGTTGAGCTTTTTTATGATGCGCACGTCGATAAAGATTCTGCATATTACAAGCCTATTTTACGTATTTGGAGGATTACAGGAAAAACGGCCTTGTTTATTCTAGTATACTTATTTGTTATTGAAACCAATTTTCTTTGGTTGACCGGGGAAATGCCAGGAGTAGATGATTTGCAAAATCCTAAATTATCTCAAGCTTCTGAAATCTATTCCGCTGATGGTGTACTATTAGGGAAATTTTTTGCTGAAAATAGAACACCTATTCGCGATTTCAACAAGCTTTCGCCCTATTTGGTAAAAGCATTGGTTGCTACGGAAGACTCACGTTTTTATGAGCATACTGGTATCGATTTTCAAGCTTGGTTGGGTGTTGCTGCTGGAATTGTCAAAGGCGGAGATCGTGGGGGAGGAAGTACTATTTCACAGCAATTGGCAAAGAATTTGTTCAAAACAAGAACAAAAAAGAGTTTTGGTAAAACAGGCTTTTTGGGTTATTTACCTTTTGTAAATAAGTTGATTTATAAGTCCAAAGAATGGGTAACTGCGATTAAATTAGAACGTTTTTATACCAAAGATGAAATCATTCTCTGGTATTTAAACACAGTTGATTACGGTAACAATGCTTATGGAATCAAAGTAGCTGCCAAAACTTATTTCAATACTTCTCCAGATAGCTTGAATATTCAAGAAGCTGCCATTTTGGTAGGTTTGCAAAAAGCTACAACTACGTATAATCCAAAGCGTTACGATGGTAAACCTTTGGAACAAAATAAGGCTTGGAAGAGAAGAAATGTGGTTTTGAATCAAATGGTGAAGGCGGGTTATTTAAAGAAATCAGAATATGATTCTTTGGCTCCTTTGCCCATTGTGTTGCATTCCAATGAAGAATCACCTTATGATGGGACAGGAAATTATTTCAAAGTAGCAGTTGCCAAATACATCAATGAGTGGGCAAAAGCCAACGATTTGGAAATTGATTTATATAGAGATGGTTTGAAAATACATACTACCATCGACTCTCGCATGCAAATTCATGCAGAAGAGTCAGTTGAAGCAGGTATGCGTTCTATTCAAAAATCATTTGATAACCATTGGGCGAATCAAAACCCTTGGGTAGATGAACACGGCGTGGAAATTCCTGGTTTCATTGATACCGTCGCTAAAAGAACGGAATATTATAAATCTTTGATGAAAAGATTTCCCAATAATCCCGATTCTGTGAATCATTACATGAGAAATGTGAAACGTAAAATGTGGGTTTATTCTCGTAATCCGCTTGGAGAAGAAGAGCAAACAATGAGTGCTTATGATTCAATACAATATTATAAGAAATTTTTACAATCGGGTATGATGACCTTAGATCCTTACACGGGGCATATTAAAGCTTGGGTCGGAGGATTGGATTTTAAATATTTCAAGTACGATCACGTAAAACAAGGAAAACGTCAGCCAGGCTCTACTTTTAAGCCATTTGTGTATACAGCTGCCATAGATGGTCCAAAGGATTTATCACCTTGTTACATGATGAAAGATGAACCTTTTGAATTAGAAATAGAAGAGGATGGCGAGAAAAAAATGTGGAGACCAGGTAATGCAGATGGGACTTTCTCTTATTCAATGATGCCTATCAGAAGGGCTTTAGCTAAAAGTATCAATTCCATTACTGCCAAATTGACCAATGAAGTTGGGCCAGATACTGTCATGTATTATGCCCAAAAAATGGGTATCAAAAGTCCCTTGAAACCCGTAGCCTCCATCGGTTTGGGTTCTTTTGATGTTTCTTTGTATGAAATGATCGGCGCCTATTCTGCTTTTGTCAATGAAGGAATTCACGTTGAACCAATGTTGGTGACTGAAATTGAGGATCAAAATGGTAAAACATTGCAAACTTTTGAACCTGTTTCTTATCGAGTGATTCGGAAAGAATCTGCCCAATTAGTTCGTTCTATGTTGGAAGGGGTGGTGTATGAAGGAGGAACAGGAAGTTCGTTACTTTGGAATGAAGGAGAAGTTTTATTGCCCGCCAATAATCGATATGCGCCAGCTTTTGCTGCAAAAACAGGTACCACTTCCAATCATTCCGATGGTTGGTTTATTGGAATGTCGCATAATTTAATTTCTGGAGTTTGGGTTGGAGGTGATGATCGATCCATTCACTTTAGGACAGGTGCATTAGGGGAGGGTTCAAAAACTGCATTGCCTATTTATAAGCGTTTTATGATCAAAGTGGTCAATGATCCTGCTTTGGCTATGTACAAACCTGTTCCTTTTGATAAATTAGATAAACGAGTAGTTAAAAAGGATTTTAATTGCCAAAGTGCTTACAGTACACTACCTGATTCTTTGCAAGTTTCAGATGCCGAGTTAGATTCCATGAATGCCTTATTGGGTAATCCAGCAGAGGGCGGTTTAGATTCGACTCAAAATCCCTAGTAGAAATATGAGAAAAGAATTTATTGCTGATTATTTTAAGAGTTTGCAAGATCAAATTTGTAAAGGAATTGAAGAAGTGGATGGTGGTGCCCTTTTCAAAGAAGATAATTGGAAAAGGAAAGAAGGTGGTGGTGGTCGTTCCCGACTTATTTCAAATGGCAATATTTTAGAAAAAGCAGGTGTGAATTTTTCGGCGGTGCATGGTCCTTTGCATCCCAAAATGGTTACAAGTTTGAACATCAAAGAAGAGGTTGATTTTTTTGCAACGGGTGTTTCTATTGTCATGCATCCTATGAATCCTTGGGTGCCCATTATTCATATGAATGTTCGTTATTTTGAATTAAGTAATGGAGAACATTGGTTTGGTGGTGGTATTGATTTAACACCGCATATTATCATTCCTGAACAAGCCAAGTGGTTTCATCAACAGTTGAAAGCGGTTTGTGATAAAGCTGATAAAACCTATTATCCTAAATTTAAAACTTGGGCTGATGATTATTTTTATAGCCCTCATCGCGAAGAAACGCGTGGAATTGGAGGTATTTTCTTTGATTATATCAAAAGTAAATCGGTAGATGAAAAGGTGATTAATTTTGATTTTGTCAAATCTGTTGGAGAATCTTTTCTCCCAATTTACAGCCATTTAATGCGTGAAAATGCCATTAAACCATTTGGAAAAGCAGAAAAAGATTTCCAATTACTTCGAAGAGGTAGGTATGTGGAGTTTAATTTAGTGCACGATCGTGGTACTAAATTTGGCTTAGAAACCAATGGCCGCACAGAATCTATTTTAATGAGTCTTCCTCCTTTAGCTTCATGGGAATATATGTATGACGAAAACTCCTATCCAGAAGGTAAAAAGACCTTGGATTTATTGAGAAAAGGGGTGGACTGGATAAGGTAAGAGGTAAAAGGAATTGAGGCAAATTCTTAATGATTCTTAATTCCTTAATGTTTAAAAACTTTTTGAACTTAGTGTTAACACAAAGCACGACGATTTAAATATTAAAAAAAAAGACTTCTTAACTTTTACCTCTTACCTCTTACCTCTTACCTTTTACCTTTTACCTTTTACCTTTTACCTCTTACCTCTAATTTCCTTCCTCCCAAACAACTTTAACCCCCTTTGGAGTCATTAATAAAATTCTAGTGGGTGAAGGTAATAATACTAATCTGGCGCCTACAGCTGGATTTTCAATCCACTCAACTTCAACGCCTTCTTTTTTGCCAATTTCAATTTCACCGTCTTCCGTTTCAACAAATTTTTTAGCTAAATAGGCAGTAGGTAATAGTACATCTGATTCTGGACAATGTTGTAAATGAACTTTTTCTAAGATGTCCTCCAATTTATCACCATATTTTTCATTGAAATCATCTTCTAAATCGTGCAGAAGTTCTTCCACATCATCATAAGAATCATCTGAATAACTTAGTTTACTTAATTCTAATCTTTTTTCTAAAATGGCAATCATTGCCGAATCAATCGTGTTCATTTTGTTTTTCTTAGTCCCTAAATGTGATGCAAATATAATGTAAAAGCTGAATTTATTCAGCAAATGGAATCTTTCTCTTAAATTTTGAATCAAAATATATTTGACCTTTATGTAGGCTCAATCCGCTATCAAAATTATTGGTATATAATTGGCCAGTGCCCAAACCTTGCGGCATTTGAATATCAAATTCAGCGGTAAATTGTGCAATAGCTTGTAAGCCAATGTTCGATTCTAAAGCGGAAGTTATCCACCAATCTATGTTCTGTTTTTTAGCTAATTGAATCCAACCTTCACTTGCTGCAAATCCGCCCAACAAACTAGGTTTTATAATAATATATTCTGGTTGAATACTAGCTAATAGTTTTTCTTGTTCTTGGGGATTTTGAATGCCAATTAATTCTTCATCTAATGCGATGGGTAGTATTTTTTTTGTAATTAATTCAGCCATTTCATCCCAATGTCCAGCTTTAATAGGTTGCTCTATGGAATGTAAATCGAAAGCTTGTAATTTTTCCAATTTGAACGCAGCATCTTTGGGTTCAAAAGCCCCATTGGCATCCACGCGAATGGTTAGTTCTTCTTTCGAAAATCTTGAGCGAAGCTTTTTTAATATGGATAATTCCGTTTCAAAATCAATAGCGCCAATTTTTAATTTTAAACAGTTATAGCCTTGCTTTAATTTGTCTTCTATTTGACTTTCCATAAATTCTGGAGCACCCATCCATATTAAGCCATTGATGGGAAGGGAAGAAGCACATCTGCTAAATGTATTGTCAAAGTAAATTCCATTCTTTTGGATGATGAAATCTCGAATAGCCATTTCTATTGCCATTCGAAAGGAAGCTTGTTTAATTTCGTTTTCTTGTAGCCAGACAGGAATATCTGCTAATTGAGTGGGTAATTCTACGTTTGAAATTTTAGTGATAACTTCTTGAAATGCTTTTGTGCAATCTTCTTCAAATTCAGGACTTAAACCCTTTAATGGCCCCGCTTCTCCGATTCCTACAATGTTGGGATTTTTTGGATCACTAATCTTTAGAAAGTAAGAATTTTTATGCGTTAAAATTCCTCTTGAAGTACCTGCTTCAAAATGAAAGTCCAAACAATATTTAATTACTTCAATGTCGAATTTTGCCATGTTCAATTATTTCAACCCAAAGTTAAGGCAAAACATAGATGAAATTCAATGCCTCTTTGATTTATCCATTTTGAATTCGTAATTTGGTATAAATGTCATATCTCAAAAGCATCTTTTTGTTTATTCCCGCCGTAATTTATTATTTAATTACGATGGTTAGGAATTATCTATACGATGTGGCCTGGTTCAAATCTCAATCATTTCATCACCCTAAAACCATTGTTGTTGGAAATTTGGCAGTAGGAGGTACAGGAAAGAGTCCTTTGGTCTCTTTTTTATTGAAAAATTGGTTCTGGGTAGATGAAATTGCAGTATTGAGTAGAGGCTATGGGCGTAAAACAAAAGGTTTTCGCTGGGCAGATGAAAATTCAACAGCCAATGAAATCGGCGATGAGCCATTGGCTTATCATTTGCAATTTCCAACGATCCCTGTGGCTGTTGGAGAAGACCGAGTAGCTGCTATTCAAAAAATGAAAAAGGAAAGAGCTTCATTATCTTATGTTATTTTGGACGATGCTTTTCAACACCGAAATTTAAGATCCTCTTTACCCATTGTTTGTACTACTTTTCAGCAACCATTTTTTGAAGACCACATCATGCCTTTGGGTCGATTAAGAGAATCAAGAAGTGGAATTAAGCGCGCAAAAGCCTTAATTGTTACTCGCTGTCCAGCTGATTTATCGATCCAGCAAAGGAAAAAATTCATTCAGTCGGTAAGGAGCTACGCTAAAAAAGATCTTCCTGTGTTTTTTGCAGGAATTCATTATGGACAACCAGTTGGATTAAATAAATCGAATATAACCAAATGGCATTTAATCGCAGGAATTGCTGACCCCACTTTATTTTTTGAGCAAGCAAAACAATTAGGAATGATTTTGACGCATTCTACTTATGAAGATCATCATACTTTTAAGAAAGAGGAATTGAAGGTATGGGAAAACAAAGCAGAAAGTATGTCGAACGAGGAAGGGATTTTGACCACTCATAAAGATTTTGTTCGATTTAAGGATCATTTGGATAAATATCCACATTTAAAAGCGAAATTGAGTTATCTACCGATGGAAATGTATTTCTTAGATGGAGATAAAGGATTTTGGGCTTGGATGGGGACAAAATTAGGCAGATAATCGACTTAAATAATTACCTTTGCAAGGTGAAAAATATACTTGTTTTTGTTTTCTTTTTGTTTTCTACTTCTGCGGTATTTGCACAGTTTCCAACTGATTCAAATTCTCCAACTAATAATACAGGGTTTCCAGATCCAACCACGGCCAAAAAGCCTGTGAGTGGAAAAGGTACTAAAACGGGTAGAGCTGCCATTGACGATTCAACTCGCCAAAAATATGGTCCGAATACCATGTATTATTTTTTCGAATCGGATATGCTCAATTCCAAAGAGGAAAAAAGAAGGGTGGATACCACTTTGCATTTGTTTCAACGCTATTTGTATACGGATAAATCAGGTTTTTTGACGCAAAATTTAGGAAATCAAGGAACTGCAGTGCGGAATGTCTTTGTTCAAGCTAATCCTACTTTGGGGACTAATTTAGGTTATAATGCCTATATGCCTTATGCTTTCTCCGCTGAAAATATTCGATATTTTAATACGAAATCTCCTTATTCAGAGGTCGATTATAATTTAGGCGCGGGTGGTCAAACCAGTTTGAATTTTTCTTTTGCACGAAATGTAGATTCTTTGTGGAATTTTGGTTTTGAGTTGCAGAGAATTGTAGCTGATAAAGTAATGACTGATGCAGCTTACAAACAAGGAGACCAAAGTTTGCTGGGTCAATGGGGATTGGTTTTTCATACGAATTACCGCACCAAAAACAATAAATATCGTTTGCTCTCACACATCAATTATTTTGATCAAGGCACCAAAGATCAAGGCGGACTGAAATTAGTTAATGGTCAGTCTGAATTGGAAGCTTTGAAATACATTGATAATGCTGCCTTGTTGAGTAATTCCGGTTCCGAGTCGAACGATAAATTCATTAAATTTCATTTTTACCATGAATTTATTGGGTTCAAGGGATTGCAGTTTTTCCAAAAAATAGATCTCGCTTCAAGAACCATCCAATACCGCGATGTAGATTTTATCAATACTTTAGCGATGAAATTTTATCCTAAAACGTACATAAATTACATCAAAGCTCCAGATAAAGATTCCATTTACAATGAAAATAATTGGACGGAATATAGCCATCAAACTGGGATAAAAGGGGTGTATAGGCAATTTACCTATCGAACTTATTTGCGACAAAGATATTGGTCGGTCAATAATCCCCTGACAGATGTTACTAAAAATCGTTTTGAGAATTATTTAGGACTGTGGTTACATCAAAATTTTTCCAATAACATTGATTTTACTGCAGATGGGGAATATTTATTGGGGTCAGATTATCGCTTGAGAGCAAGTTTCGAATCGCCTTGGTTTCAAGCCTCTTTTCAAAGAACCTCCACGAGTCCGAGTATTGCTAATAATTGGGTGTACAATACGTCTTTCCGTTGGAACAATGATTTTAATAATATTTTGTTTGATCAATTGAATGGAAGTTTACATTTGAATTATAAAAATGTGTTTTTGAACCCATTTGTGACTATACAACGAATTAGCAATTATGCCTATTTTGATACTCTTTCTAATTCAAAACAAACTTCAGAGGCTATCGGTATTTTTCGGACAGGTGTGGATGTAGGTGGAAAATTTGGAAAATTCTCTTGGTTTACCAAGGTCTATGCCAACACTCAAACTGGACCTGATTTGATCCGAATGCCGAATTTTTTGGCAGATGTTAATTTAGCTTTGAATGTTCAATACAAAAAGTTGTTATACATGCAGTTTGGGATTGATCTTCATCATCAATCTGCTTATTATGCAGATGCCTACCAACCCGCACTTCAACAATATCATTTGCAAGATCAATTTAAATTACCAGGATTTGTACAAGCAGATGTGTACCTAACCATGCGCATCAATCGTGTCCGCTTGTTCTTTAAATTTGCTAATGTGAATCAGGGACTTTTGACCGATAATTATTACACAGCATATTTACATCCTGCCATGGGTAGATCTTTTGGATATGGTGTTAGGTGGTTGTTGTTTGATTAAAATTCTCACACATTTATGAAGTCTTTTTTAAGAAAAACCGCTGAGTATTTATTGGAGCAACATGCTCTAAACGATTTACATAAAGTTTGTATCGTTTTACCATCTCAAAGAGGCGTTTTATACCTTAAAAAAGAATTGGCGAAAATGGGCGACAAGCCATTTCTGTCACCACAAATTTATACCATTGAGGAGTTTTCTTTGGAAATGACTCAAATGGAATTGGTAGATTCCACTCAATTATTGTTACAAGCTTTCGATGTTTTCAAAGAAGTAGATCCTAAAGTGGATTTTGATCGATTTATCACTTGGGGTGCTATGATGCTGAAAGATTTTGACACCATAGATATGTATTTGGTGGATCCAAGGCATTTGTTTTCGTTTTTATCCGAAGCAAAGGCCATTGAACGATGGGGAAAAGAATACGGCATTGAAGATACTTCTACACTTATCACAAACAATACCAAGGCCTATTTTTCCTTGTATGATCACTTGTTGGAAGTTTATGCTAGACTTCAAACTCGATTAAATGATCAGAATTTGGCCTATCGAGGAATGGTTTATCGGAAATTGATCGAAATCTTAGGAAGTGAGAAACCTTTACCTATTCAATTCGATCAATTGTATTTTGTCGGTTTTAATGCCCTCTCAAAAGCAGAGGAAGAAATGATTCGTTTGTTCATTCAGCAAGGTAAAACGCAAACGCTTTGGGATGTAGATGATTTTTATATCAAAAATAAATACCACAGAGCGGGTAATTGGTTGAGAGATTATTCTAATCCAAGTGCTAAAAATTATCTTTCAAAAGGTCCATTTAAATGGATGAGTAATGATTTGACGACAGAGCCTAAGCGACTTGAAATCATAGGATTAGCGAACCCGAGTGCTCAAATTTATGCAGCCCTAGATACCATAGAAAAATGGCAAAATGACTATGGTGATCAGGAGCAAATTGCTTTGGTATTGGGCGATGAATCTTTGTTGGATCAAGTAGTGCAATACATCGGTAAGTACAAAAACCGCTTGAATATCACAATGGGTTATTCTATGAAGAAAACACAAATATTTTCTTTGTTAGAAATCTTTTGGGAATTATACAAATATTCATCTGATGGTCGATTTTCTACTCAATGGATGGAACAACTCTTTCGTCATCCTTTGATGTTGGGTTATTTCAAACATTTGAAAAACAAATCAAAAATCGACGCGAGTAAATTGTTATCAGCTTTAGGTTCAAAAAGTGCTATTAGGGTAAAATTAGATGATATTTTAGCTCTAAATGTTCAAATTCCTATTTTGGATTTTCTGTTTTTTCAACACGATGTTTCTTTTCAACAAATTGTTCTTAAAATAAAATTGTTGACCAAAACATTGATGATGTCTATTCCTGAAAATGAATGGAATGAACAAGCGGAAGCATTGATGATAACACATGATTTAACTGAAACCATCCATGATTTGCTACATGACCGTCAAGATATTTCCGTAAAAAGTGGTAAATCCCTTTTTAATCAGCTGTTGCAACAAAAGAAAATTAGTTTTGAGGGAGCAGATGTTCGAACCTTGAATGTCATGGGTCTATTGGAAACTAGGACGCTTGATTTTGATCGTGTGATTGTCATGTCTTTGAATGAAGGGAGTTTGCCAGGTACACGAAAAAGAGATAGTTTAATCCCTTTAGACATAGCTAGTATGTCTGCTTTTGCTTTGCCTACCTTTACGCAAGCAGATGCAGTTACTTCTTACCACTTTTACCGTTTATTACAACGTCCAAAGGAAATTGTTTTTACGTATGTTTTGCCTTCAGAAAAATCGAGTGTCAAAGAAATGAGTCGATTTATCAAACAAATTAAATACGATTGGGTTAAAGCAAATCCGAATTTAATAGTTTCTGAACCGATGGTTGAGTTCCCTAAAAGGCATATTAGCCAGAATGTAGCTGAACATCATACGATTGTTAAAAGTCCTGAAATTCAAACTAAAATACTTTCCAAATTAAGAGATAGAGGGCTTTCCCCTTCTGCCATCAGTACTTTTGCTACATGTAGTATCAAATATTATTATGCTCAAGTGTTGGGTTTGCGCGCTGAAAAGAACAGAGATGATGAAATGGGTGCTGATGTTTTTGGAACTTGGGTGCACAAAGTTTTGGAATTGGTGGATGAGGATATCTTGAGAAATAAATCAGGTTTATACCAAAATGATGATTTAGAAGCACGAATCGCCAATATTGACCAAAAGTTGGATGAGGCTATGGATATTATTCAAGCCTCCGAAGGTATTTTTGAAGTTGAAAAAGGCTTTAATTTTATCTTGAAATCGGTAGCTAAAACCTTATTGGAAAACTATTTTAAGCAATCTCAAACTTGGGAAAATGAATCGGTTAAAATCATTGTTCTAGAAGAATCATTAAATAGTTCTTTAAATATTAAAATAAAAGAGGAAGATGTTGTAGTTAAATTACAAGGAAGGGTAGATAGGATCGACATGTTGGGTGACAACGTGTTAAGAATTATCGATTACAAGACGGGAAAAGTGGAATCCAAAGATTTGAAAGTTGAAAATTCTTTAATAGAAGAATTGACAAACAGTGATTTAAAAGCGAAGTTATTTCAATTGTGGTTATATAAATATTTGATTATCAAAGAATTGAAATTGCCTATTTCTGATCGAAAAGAATTTATCCAGCAATTAGATTTGACCAACTTAGAATTTAAACCTGGAATTATTTCTTTCAGAAATTTTAAAGAAAAGGTTCTTTCAGCCCAATTGGATTTTGAACCAGGTGAAAACATTGATCAATTTATTCAGCATTCTGAAGAGGTGATTCATCATTGGGTGAATCGATTATTAGATGAATCTGAAAACTTTGAACGTACCCAGCAAATAGAAAATTGCCAATATTGCGATTTTAAAGTGATATGTGGAAGGGAGGTTTGAGGTTTGAGGTTTGAGGTAAAAGGTAAAAGGTAAAAGGTAAGAGGTAAGAGGTAAAAGGTAATAGATAATTGGTAATAGAATATTGTATAAGATGTGATTGTGAAAATATCTTTTACCTCTTACCTCTTACCTATTACCTAATTTGTTATTTTTGCACAAAACAAATATCAAATGACTTTCGAAGAAATCAACGAACGAATCAAAACGCAAGCTGCACAAAGAGGTGGATTGGGTGTATCTTTCAAATTTGCCTTTCCAACAGGTATCATAGTGGTAAAATCAGATGGAGAAGTAGTCAATGAAAATATTGATGCTGATTGTACTATTGCTACAACTGAAGAAAATTTCTCTGCAATTTTATCGGGAGATTTAAATCCAATGATGGCCGTAATGACTGGAAAATTGAAAATTTCAGGAGATATGACAGTAGCCATGAAATTACAAAACTTGTTATAATGGATTTTCAGGATACCATTGTTGCCCTTGCCACCCCTCAGGGTGTGGGTGCTATTGGTGTGATTCGTTTATCGGGTCCGCAGGCGATTGCATTGGTCAATTCGGTATTCAAAGGTAAAAACCTGAACGAACAAGAAGGAAACACCATTCATTTTGGACGTATTGTAAGAGGAGAGGAGATTTTGGATGAAGTGTTGGTTTCACTTTTCAGAGCTCCCAAATCCTACACGAAGGAAGAAGTAATTGAAATTTCTTGTCACGGTTCTCCCTATATTCAAGAGAATATATTACAATTGTTAGTTGAAAAAGGAGCACGCTTAGCTCGTTCGGGGGAATTCACCCAACGCGCCTTTTTAAACGGCGCATTTGACTTGGCACAAGCCGAAGCCGTGGCTGATTTAATTGCCTCTGATTCAAAAGCAGCGCAGCAAGCAGCCATGCACCAATTAAGGGGTGGTTTTTCCAAAGAATTAGCTCAATTGCGCGAGCAATTGATTCATTTTGCTTCCTTAATTGAATTGGAACTCGATTTTGGCGAAGAAGATGTGGAATTTGCAGATAGAGATGATTTAAAATTGTTGGTTAATCAATTGATTGACAAATTACATCCATTAATCAGTAGTTTCAAAGCAGGTAATGCCATCAAAAATGGAGTTGCCACCGTCATCATTGGCAAACCCAATGCTGGTAAGTCTACCTTATTAAACGCTTTATTAAACGAGGAAAAAGCCATCGTTTCCGACATTGCAGGTACAACGCGCGACAGCTTAGAAGATGAGTGGATTTTAGGTGGTGTTCGATTCCGTTTGGTAGATACAGCAGGTTTGCGACAAACCAGCGATGTCATTGAAGCCATAGGAGTGGAGCGCACGCAGGCATGGGTAAAGAAAGCTCAGTTGGTTTTGTACATGGCCGATGCCAGTGTTGAAACTCCTGAAACCATTCAATTAGCATTGGAAGCATACAAAGATTTAGATGTTCCCTTGATATTGATTATCAACAAAATGGATCTAGCCAAAGGCGCTGAAAGTCAATGGCAAGGACTCCATGAAAATCAAGTCATGATTTCCGCCAAAGAAAAGATTAATTTACCTGCATTAGAGCAAATGCTTCTAGATGCTGTTGGCATACATAACTTGAACCACCAAGGCACTTTAGTAACGAATATTCGACATTACCAAAAGCTTCTTGAAACAAAAGAAACCCTTGAGCAAGTGCTTAGTGCTTTACAAACGGGTCTATCTGGAGACCTAGTTGCTCAAGACCTTCGACATGCCCTTTATCACTTAGGGGAGATCACTGGGCAGATTTCCAACGATGATTTATTGAAGAATATTTTTGGGAAGTTCTGTATTGGGAAGTAATTCTGTCCTTTTCCCTCTTACCTCTTACCTTAATTATCTATTTTATGATAATAAACATACGAAACCATCAATATTCCTAAAATAAGCAAAGGAAAGAAAGTTTGCACATTGATGTCATCGACAGCACCATGACTAATACTAGCAAAAAGGAAGTCGAATACAAAACCTGCATAAGCCCATTCTTTCCATCTTTTAGGAATGGCTGGGATCACCAGAGCTAATACTCCCAAAACTTTAAAAATAACCAAGGCATTTCCAAAATATTCAGGATAACCCAAATGCTTAATGCCTTCTTTAGCCAATTCCGTTTGCGATGTTAAGGCTGGCATCACTCCTTCAAATAAAGCAATGATAGTAGTGGATGTCCAATAAATGATTTTGTTTGTTTTCATTTTTTCGAAATTTTCTACTATTTAACACATCTTCCTATGATTTACAACACATTCATTAAATCTTTAAACTGAAACCCATCTGTCAAACGTTCTTTGCCTAGTTTTTGGTGTTCTACTAGTGCCCATAAGACAAATTCTTTTAGGAAATAACTGTCTTTGAGTGCTACTTGGCTTTGGTATTTCTTAATCAATGCATTCAAAGCGGGTATCGAATCCAAGGTGCTTTGGTATTCTTTTTCAGAACTATCATCATACAATACCAAACCTCCTTCTGCATAAATGGCTTCAATCAGTTCTGTATAGGGGGTGTTTTCTATTTTCTTACTTAGCTTTTCTATTTTCGGAAAGAGCCCTGATAAAAATGTTTTAATAGCAGAATGGATTAATTCCGTTGCTACAAAGGCTGCGCCTTCTTGTTCACCTTCATATACCAATTCCACTTTTCCGGTTATGGCTGGAATGATGCCCATGAAATCCGACAATCGAACGGTCGTTTTGCTTTCACCTGCAATCAAGGCTCTGCGTTCCGCGGTGCTAACCAAACTTTCCAACATACTGATGCTCATTCGCGCACTGACCCCACTTTTACTGTCAATGTAATCGCTCTCTCTGGCTTCAAAGACAATTTGCTCCAATAAATCCAAGGCCAATTCAGGTACATAGACTACCTCACTTTGTTGGGTATTTATTTTGGCTTCTTGACTAGAAATTTTTCTCGCAATGGCTATGCTTTCTGGATAGTGAGTCAAAATTTGGGATCCAATACGGTCTTTCAATGGAGTGACAATGCTTCCTCTATTGGTGTAATCTTCTGGATTAGCCGTGAAAATAAACTGCATATCCAATGGCAAACGCAATTTAAATCCTCTAATTTGAATATCACCTTCTTGTAAAATATTGAATAAGGCTACTTGAATGCGTGCTTGTAAATCTGGAATTTCATTAATAACAAAAATACAGCGATTGGCTCTTGGAATCATGCCATAATGAATCACTCGGTCGTCTGCATAAGATAATTTTAAATTGGCCGCTTTGATGGGATCAATGTCGCCAATCAAATCGGCTACTGTTACATCCGGTGTTGCTAATTTTTCAGCAAACCGATCCTCTCGGTGTAACCATGCAATTGGCGTATTGTCTCCTTTTTCAGCGATTA
>JBJTNH010000097.1:0-7933 GCA_046073945.1 Aquirufa sp.
CTGTTAGTGATTGTTATTTTCTTTTTTTAAGGGGTAATGCGTCCCCTTACCCCCTGCAATTTACGAGTTATAAAGTTCAGTTAATTGATAAAATTGGACACTACAAATTCTTAGTGTCTCTGTGATTTTTTTTAACATTAAGGGATTAAGAAAAGAGAAGAGAGAAAACGTGTTGAACTAAAAGTTCAATTCATAGTACACACTCGGCACAGCCGAGCGCGTTTCCTCTTTTCCCGTTTCCTCTCTTCTCTTTCCTCTCTTCTCTCTTCTAAATCACAAAAGCACCCCCATTAACTTATACGTAGTAGCTGGAAGAAAGCGGATTTTTTGGTAACCATCGATGGAATAAGTTTCTACTCGGCCATCAATGATGTTCATGTTAAGCTTTTTGGAGGTCTCAAACAAAAAATTCGATTGAGAAATGATTATTTCGACTTGCAAAGGTTTTCCGATGGCATCTAAATGCATTTTGAAGGTTTTGACAGGGACTTTTTCCCCAATTTTGGCAGAATACCAAATCAGACCATCTTCCGAAAGATTATCGTAACTCAGTAGATAAGCAGGTTTGTTCAAATCTGCTTCCATGAACACGGCCCATTCTTTCTGCCAATCCATGGTTTTAAATACCTTTTCTTCTTTTTTATCTTGTAAAAAAATGGTTTTTTGTACCATTTTTGGATGCGCTTCTAATTCTTTAATGGCACTATTTAGAAATTTCTCCCAGTGATAATAGGTATTATTATTCCCATTGGATTCAGGTGCGCTACAGGAAATTTGACCCAATGTACACACGAAAACAAGAAATGCCAGGCAATTTAATTTCATCTCTGCAAAGGTAGGTATTTTTCTAATTTTCATGTTTTAAATAAATACTTTATATTTGTTAACACTGTTCATTAAATTGTCATTGTTAATATATTGCCATGGGAATTCAGGAAAGAAAGGAAAAACAAAAACAAGAAATTCGGAAAGCTATATTAGACGCATCCATTAAGTTGTTTAAAGAAGAAGGCTTCGATAATGTTTCCATCCGGAAAATTGCTGAAATTATTCAATATAGCCCAACAACTGTTTATCTGTATTTTAAAGACAAAAAAGAAATTTTGTACGAGCTCTGTGAGCAAGGTTTTGACATGATTAACACCTTTGCCGATACTCTGAGTGATATTTCTGATCCTTTGGAACGATTAAAAAAAATGGGCGAGTTTTATCTCCTGTTTGGCGCAAATTTCCCTGAATATTATGATTTGATGCTGATTCAGCAAGCTCCCATGATTCACCATGCAGATCTAAAATTACAAGATTGGCCTGGAGCGAATAAAATATTTACGCACCTGACTAATTTGGTGCAAGAGTGCATTGACCAACATAAAATTCCTCCAGGAGATGCCGAATTAATCTCCATCACTCTTTGGAGTAGTTTGCATGGATTAATTTCCTTGAATATTCGAATGCGTCTTGAAAAGTTGGTTCCCAAAGAATCCATCCCAAGCATGATGCTTAAGTCCTTGGATTGGCTAATAGAAGGTTTAATTACTAATCATGTAAATATCAAAAATTCATGAAACCGCTAAAATATATTTTTCTCTTTTTATTGCTGTGCAGCTTCATCGCTAATGAGGTTTTTGGACAAGAAGCCATTTTGGATCGATATGTCCAAGAGGCTTTTCAAAATAATTTAGTCATTCAGCAAAAAAATATTTCGTTGGATAAAGCCATGATTTCTTTGAAATCAGCAAGGACTTTGTATTTTCCGAATCTTGCTTTTCAAAGCTCTTATCAAACGGGTGAAGGAGGAAGGAGCATTTCCATTCCTGTCAATGAAATTGTTGCACCCATTTATGCCACGCTGAATCGGATTTCAACAATCCCTCCAGTCCTTATGTCATCTGGAGAATCTAAGAATTATGAAGCCTATTTTTTGCCAAAAAATTTCTACGATGCGAAATTGATTGCAAGTATGCCGCTTTATAACAAAGAAATTTCCATCAATAAACAGATTCAACATGAACAATTTGAATTGCAGAAAAATGATTTATCAAGTTATAAAAGAGAATTAATCGCCCAAGTAAAATCTGCCTATTTCAATTATTTAACCTCCATTGGTGCCATTAAAATTTACAAGAGCGCCTTAATCCGTTCCAATGAAACCAAAAAAATCACGGAAAAATTAATTGCCAATGGCAAAGGTTTACCCGCACATTTAATTCGTAGTGAAAGTGAAGTGTATTCGATTCAATCGATGTTGGCTGAAGCGGAAAAACAATCGGCTTTAGCTAAAATGTATTTTAATTTTTTACTGAATGTCGATTTAAATCGGGACATTCAAGAGAATCCCAATTCGGAGGAATTAGAAAAATTTGCCAAAAAAATACTTTCCTCTGAAGCATTGATTGAACAGCGAGAAGAATTGAAGTTGTTGAAAGGAATGGAATCGATTAACCGTAATGCCCTGAAATTGAGCCAAAGTGTTTGGCTTCCCAAAGTGAACGGATTCCTTAATCTAGGTTCTCAATCAACGAATTGGGATGTAAATCAAAAATCAGCGTATTATTTTCTAGGTCTGCAATTGGATCTTCCAATTTATCAAGGCAAGCGAAATTTGATGAAAATTTCTTCTTCTCAATTAGATATCAAATTGGCCCAAAACAAACTAGAACAAGTCAGTCAGCAAATGAACCTTGCCGCTGAATCAGCTAAAATGACCTTGCAAAGTGATGTCGTGAAATTAAATTCAGCTGAAAAACAATTGGAATCAGCTTCCAGCTATTTCAATTTAATCCAAAAAGGTTTTGCAGAAGGAGTCAACTCCTATTTAGAAACGATTGAGGCTCGAACTCAATTTTTAATAGCACAAACGCAAGTCAATAATGCCCGACTAAAAGTATTGTTGTCTGCAACCAATTACGAGCGTGAAATCGCAGCATATCCAATGAATTAATACAGGTAACCATGAAAAATTATACCATCTTTTTATCTTTTTTATTACTGATTTTGAGCCAGTTTTCATGCTCGAAATCAAGTAAGGAAAACGCAGAAACAGCGATTGAGGAGATCATTCCAGTGACTGTTATGCCCCTAAAAGCATCTTTAGACCATGCTATTCTTCCCACTTCCGGTCAGTTTTCTACAGAAGATGAAACGTTTTTGGGATTCAAAATTGGTGGAATTGTGCAACATATTTTTGTCAAAGAAGGAGATGCTGTCAAAACGGGACAATTATTGGCGACCTTAAATTTGACGGAAATCAAATCCCAAGTGCAACAAGCACAAATTGGTTTGGAAAAAGCCAAAAGAGATTTTATGCGTGCTGGAAATTTGTATCGCGATAGTGTGGCTACTTTGGAACAATTCCAAAACGCAAAATCGGCTTTTGAGGTGGCACAACAACAGTTCAATCAACTGAATTTTAACCGTGATTTTGCCGAAATTCGAGCGAATCAATCTGGATTTGTGCTAAGAAAATTGGCCAATGATGGACAGGTGGTAGGCCCTGGAACACCTATTTTGCAAGTCAATGGCGCCAACAATGCTAATTGGATTTTGAAAGTGGCTTTGAGTGATCGCGATTGGGCGAATGTGCAAGTGGGGGATGATGCCAACATTCTAGTCGAGTCCTTTTCCAAGCAAACTTTTCCTGGAAAAGTGGTAAAAAAATCAGAAGGTGTCGATCCAATTACCGGAACCCTTTGGGTAAATATTTCAGCCAATCAAATTCCACGGAAGCATTTAGCCAGTGGTTTATTTGGAAAAGCTAGCATTCAATTAAGATCGAATCTGACTTCTTGGAAAATTCCGTACGACGCCATCATGGACGGAAATGAGGAAGAAGGCTATGTTTTTATTAGCAATGATCAAAAAATCGCACAAAAGTTGAAAGTCAAGTTGGGTAAATTAGAAAATGGCCAAGTGAATATAGTTTCAGGACTAGAAAATGCACAGTACCTAATTACCTCTGGAAATGCCTATTTGGACGATCAATCGCCCATCAAAATAATTCCACCACAATCGAAATAAGAAGATGAAAATTTCCAATTATGCGGTAAAAAATTATCAATTTACGTTGATCATTTTCTTGATGGTGATTGTCGTTGGAATTACCACCATTTTAAGTATGCCTCGGGAAGAAGACCCGAACATGAATACCCCGCAATTTCCCATTATTGTCGTTTTTCCGGGGACTAGTCCCGAAGACATGGAGGATTTAATCGTGGATCCCATTGAAAAGAAAATCAATAGCCTAGAGGATATTAAGAAAATCAATACCCGAATCAGCGATGGCCTAGCGGTCTTTGAGGTACAATATAAATTCGGTGTAAATGTAGAGGATAAGTATTCGGAATTAGTTCGTGAAATTAATAGTCTGCGCGCGCAATTACCGAAGGAAATTGTTCGTTTGGAAGTGAATAAAGTTTCTCCCTCCAGTGTGAATGTATTGCAAATGGCTTTGGTTTCTAATAATGCCTCTAGGAAGCAATTGAAGGAGGCCGCAGAACGATTGCAAGACGATTTAGAGAAGATTCGAACATTGAAAAATGTAGAAATCTTTGGATTACCCAAGGAATTGATAAAAATCGATTTGAATTTGGAAAAAATGGCCCAAATTCAAGTGACACCCGACCGTGTTTTACAGGCCATTCAAAGTGAATTAGCGAATATTCCTGCCGGAAGCATTGTTGAAAATAATCGCTCTTATAACATCAAAACCAGTGGGAATTATCAAAATATTGATGAAGTTAAAAACACAGTCGTTTTTAGCTACGCCGGGAAAAATGTGTTATTAAAAGATGTCGCGCATGTGTATTTTGATTACGATCAAGATAAACATATTACTCGATTGAATGGGAATCGATGTATTTTAGTGGCTGCCGCGCAAAAACCGGGTGAAAATATCACCAAAACGCAGAAAAATTATTTGCCGGTTATTGAACAATTTAAAAAGTCCCTTCCCAAAAACATCGATTTAATTGTCAATTTTGACCAAGCAGACAATGTAAATAATCGCTTAGGAGGCTTATTTACTGATTTTTTAATTGCCATATTATTGGTGGCTATTACACTCTTACCATTGGGTTATCGGGCTGCTTTGGTCGTGATGATTTCCATTCCGCTTTCTTTGTCCATTGGGATTGTGCTCTTGAATTTGATGGGATATAGTTTGAACCAATTGAGTATTGTGGGTTTTGTGGTGGCTTTGGGACTTTTGGTAGATGACAGCATCGTGGTGGTAGAAAATATTGAGCGTTGGATTCGAGAGGGTTATTCTAGGTTAGACGCTACGCTCAAAGCGACAGAGCAAATTGGCATGGCTGTTTTGGGTTGTACTGTTACGTTGGTCATTGCTTTTATGCCATTGGTATTTCTTCCAGAAACTTCGGGAGAATTCATTCGCTGTCTTCCGGTGGCCGTTATTTCATCCATCATTGCTTCCATGTTGGTGTCTTTAACGATTGTTCCTTTTTTATCGAGTCGCTTTTTGAAAAAACACGATGGTCATGAAGATGGAAATTTCTTTTTACGCATGCTCAAAAAACTGATTTCTGGGACCTATTCCAAACTATTGGATGTTGCGATTCAGAAACCTTGGATCACCCTTTTTGTCGCTTTGGGAATTTTCATCGCTTCGCTTCAACTCATTCCAGTCATTGGATTTAGCCTTTTTCCCGCCTCAGAAAAACCTCAATTTTTGGTCAATATTTATGCTCCCCCACAATCTAGTTTGGCCTTTACAGATTCCATTACTAAAAAAGTGGAACGTGAGTTGAAACATATTTCAGAGGTCGAATTTGTTACTTCCAACGTAGGAAAAGGTAATCCAAGAATTTATTACAATGCCATTCCTCTCAATGAGCGCACGGATTATGCGGGCTTGTTTGTTCAGTTAAAGAAAAGCACTTCCGTCAATCGGAAATTGGAAATTATTGAGCAATTAAGAAAAGCTTGGCAAGTGTATCCGAATGCCAAAGTGGAAGTTAAAAACTTTGAGCAAGGTCCTCCGGTGGTGGCTCCCGTCGAAGTACGAATGATTGGAAGAAACATTGATACTCTTCGAATTTTAGCTTTGCAAGTAGAAAAAATGCTTCAAAATACCCCAGGGAGCATTTATGTGAATAATCCATTAAAAAATCTAAAGTCGGACATAAAAGTTGAAATCGACAAGGAAAAAGCAAGTATGCTGGGCATTCCAACGGTGTCCATCGACCGAATGGTGCGTTTGGTGGTTGCTGGCATTGAAATGGGCACTTTTTCAGATTCCGATGGCAATGATTTTGATATTTTGGTATCAAAACCCAATTCAAATCAAGCTAGCTTAAAGGTGTTTGATCATTTATTTGTCAATAATGTCCAAGGAACAGCCATTCCGCTCTCGCAAGTCGCTGAACTTAAATTAGAGCAGTCGCCGGTAAGCATCAACCATTTTAATACGTCCAGAATGGTTTCTTTGAGTTCATTTGTGAAAAAGGGTTATTTGAATGATGAAGTAATCAAAGAGGTACAATCTAAGTTGGCAAAGATGAAACTGCCGCAAGGCTATACTTACATGATGGGTGGCGAAGTGGAAAGTAGAAACGATTCATTTGGGGGCTTTGGGAATATCATCATTGTAACGGTTTTCATTTTTATTGCGGTGTTGATTTTGGAATTTAAAACCTTTAAAAGCACCATCATTGTCTTGTCTGTCATTCCATTGGGTATTGTAGGGGCCGTGTTAGCCTTATTGTTCACAGGAAACTCCTTGTCTTTTGTGGCCACGGTGGGCATGATTGCTTTGGCAGGAATAGAAGTAAAAAATACCATTTTGCTGGTGGATTTCACCAATCAATTAAGGGAGGAAGGCAAAAGCCTGGAGGAGGCGATTCGTGAGGCAGGGGAGGTCAGATTTTTACCGATTATTTTAACCACTTTGACGGCCATCGGAGGGTTAATTCCCATTGCTATTTCCACGAATCCTTTGATTTCCCCTTTGGCGATTGTCATGATTGGTGGTTTAATTAGCTCTACCTTACTTTCAAGAATTGTTACACCCGTTGTTTATAAATTAATACCACCTAAAATTTAAAAAGATGAAGTCGCTAGAAAAACAATTGGCTGAAATAGATGCCTTAATGGAAAAATCAAGTGCCAAAAACCCTTTGGTTTCTGAGGCAGATGTTGCTTGGCATTTAGAGCATAGTCTTTTGGTGATTAATCAAGTGATTTCCAGTCTAAAACATTCTAATGCAAAATTTTATCAACCCACTTTTTCCATCGTAAAATGGTTGGTCATCGTATGGGGGATTATTCCCAAAGGTAAGGCAAAAGCTCCGCAAGCGGTTAGTCCAAAAGAAGGATCAGGTAAAGATAAAATCATTCAAGAATTGGCCCTCGCGCTGGAAAATGTCGAAGATTTAAAATCGATTCCAGGGAATAAATATTTTGAGCATCCTTTATTTGGCCACATCAATACGAAATTAACTCCTCGGTTTTTAGCGATTCATACGCATCATCATTTGAAAATTGTTAAGGCGATTAACGGAAGGACTTGAGATGCATGATGGATTAGGTAATAATGCGAATTAAGAGTCAAAATATCTGATTTTCATTTCTCTAATTACCGCTTTTGGCTTCGGCTTCGCTCAGCCAACGCTATTTCTTCTTTTTCAAACTTATAAATGAACTTTTGGTTAATCCCAACGAAAGATTTGAACGTAGCGGTAGGCGGAGCTTTGACAATGCGCATGTGTGATGTGCGTCAGGGTCAAAGAAAATAGCCGAGAGCGAAGCTAAAATCGGTCAGCCGACAGGCTGATTCGTCTTGGATTAACTTGTAATAAAAAAGTTTTTTTGTTTCTTTTTTTTCAAAAAAAGAAATACCGTAGAAAAAGAATTAGCCAGAAAATTGCATTGTTGGCTAGAAAAAAGATAATTAAATTTGATTTAGCCACAATTTTTG
>JBJTNH010000098.1:0-5470 GCA_046073945.1 Aquirufa sp.
CGAAATTTAATATTTTATTGTTGTATATGTAATTTTTCGAATTAAAAATTGCATTAATTTTATTTTGTTGTTACTTGAATTCACAGAAATAAGTTTTATCTTTGCATCTTATTCACTCATCCATGGAAAAGCTAAAATATTTTGTTGAAAATCAGGCTTTCGGAGTTTGTACTCGAATAGGAGAGAAGTTTAAAATCTCTACAAGCAGTATCAGATTGTATTTTATTTACACTTCTTTCATTACAATGGGATCTCCCATTATTATTTATTTGATTCTGGCATTTTGGATGAATATTCGTCGCTATTTGCGTCAAAGAAACAATCCTTCAGTTTGGGACATCTAATCTAATTCTTTATACGTTTTCTTTCCTTTGATAAAATATTCAACAATCATCCATTTAGGATAGAGTTGAACAGGATGTTCTTTTCCTTTTAACTGTTGTTTGTTGGAATAGAAAAAAAGATAGTAGTAAAATCCGAAATGCGCCTTTATAATTGCGAATGTATGTTTCCATTGAAAACCAATTGCGAATTTGATTCCCGCAATTCCATCCAACAATAATCTGAAAGCAATTGTGTTGAATTTAGTCTTCTTCGGTAGATTTTTATGCAGTAAAATGAGGTTGTTTCTGAAATTCAAAAAGGTCTTAAACGGACTTTCTTTGTTTAATGTGCCACCTCCTACGTGGAGAACCTCGCTTTCTGCGATAGCCGCACATTCGTAGCCAGCTCTTCTCAATCGCCAACACAAATCAATTTCTTCTTGATGGGCAAAGAAATAGTCATCTAAACCACCCACTTCCCAATATTTTTTGGCATCTACCATCAAGCAAGCTCCCGTTGCCCAATGTACCTTTGATGTAGCATATTGCCTTTCGTTTTTTTCTAAGGTATCAAAAATTCTCCCTCGGCAAAAGGGATAGCCCAATGAATCAATCATTCCGCCCGCTGCTCCAGCATATTCAAAATAATCCGGTTGATCGTATTTTAAAATGAAAGGTTGCAGAGCTGCGGTTTTGGGATTCTCTTTGAAATATGTAACTAATGGCGATAACCAATTCGCTTTTGGTTCAATATCAGAATTCATTAAAACAAAATAATCTGCCTTAATTTGTTGTAATGCGTAATTATATCCACCAGCATAACCCCGATTTTGATCACTTTCGATTCGTCGAATATCTGGATAATTTTTCTCTAAGAATGTAATTGAATCATCCGTTGAAGAATTGTCAGCTACATATATATTGGCATCTGGAGAAGTTTCAATGACTTTAGGTAAAAACTTTTCTAAGTATTTTTTTCCGTTGAAATTCAGGATGACAATTGCTACAGACATAAATTGGATTTCCTGCAAAGTTAAAGGATTTAATGAAATAGAATTTCAATGATAAAAATGTATTTTTGTCACTATTTAAAAAATCATCCAACAAATTAAAATGGCCAACTCTATTTTTCGTAAAAAATCAGTTGAAAAAATCATATCCGATCAAAAAGCAATGGAAGGTCTTGAAGGACATTCCATGTTAAGGAATTTAGGAGTTAGAGATTTAACGTTTATGGGAGTTGCTGCCATCATTGGTGCAAGTATTTTTTCGGCCATTGGGCAAGCATCCGCCAATGGAGGCCCTGCGGTATCTTTGTTGTTTGTGTTTACGGCCTTAGCTTGTATGTTTACGGCATTTTGTTATGCACGCTTTGCATCTACCGTTCCGATCAGTGGATCTGCTTATACTTATGCTTATACAAGTTTAGGTGAAATTGTTGCTTGGATTTTAGGTTGGAATCTATTGTTAGAATACGCCATTTCAAATGTTGCTGTGGCCATTTCTTGGTCTAAATATTTCGTTGATTTATTAGAAGGATTGGGTTTACACGTTCCGGAATATTTAACAATGGATTTTTTATCTGCCAAAAGAGCTTTTGTACAAGTGGAACCTTTGCTTGCTCAAGGCCAATCTTTAGAAACATTGAATGTGAATTTGAGAGAAGGATTTATCGCCTATTCGAATGCACCTAATTTATTTGGATGGCATTTTGTTGCCAATATTCCCGCCTTATTAATCACAGTGGCAATTACTTATTTGGTTTACATCGGTATCAGAGAAACCAAAAATATGAACAATATATTAGTGATTTTAAAATTATTAGTCATTATGATTGTCGTGGGAGTGGGTGCTTTTTATGTTCAAGTGGATAATTGGACACCTTTTGCACCCAATGGAATCAGTGGTGTTTTGAAGAGCGTAGCAGCTGTATGTTTTGCTTATATTGGTTTTGATTCTATTTCAACTACTGCAGAAGAATGTAAGGATCCGCAACGAGATATTCCAAAGGCAATGATGTGGGCATTGATTATTTGTACCGTTTTGTACGTCTTAGTTACGTTGGTATTAACGGGCATTGTTCCTTCTCATAGCTTGGCAGGTATAGAAGACCCATTGGCATTTATGTTTATGAAAGTCAATTTGCCGGGCGTTGCTGGAATTGTTGCTGCCAGTGCGGTGATTGCCTTGACAAGTGCTTTATTGGTTTATCAAATGGGTCAACCTAGAATTTGGATGACCATGTCAAGAGATGGATTGTTGCCAAAGGCCTTTGCAAGGATACATTCCAAATACAGAACACCCTCTTTTTCAACCATCATGACTGGTGTATTGGTTGGAATTCCTGCCTTGTTTGCCAATTTGGAAGAAGTCATAAATTTAAGTTCGATCGGAACTTTATTTGCTTTTGTGTTGGTTTGTGGGGGTGTTTTAGTCTTAGATTTAGATCCTGAAAATCAGAAAAAATCGAAATTTAAGATTCCTTATATTAATGCTAGTTATTGGGTTGGATTAACTTGGCTGGTGGCTATTTACTATACCTTCAAAGACGTATCCATTTCAGCCTATTTTTCAGGCGAAAACAGAATTGATCATCTTATCATGGCAGGTTTTTTTGCCATTTGGTTGGTCATGGCATTTTATAGTGTGACAAAAAAATTATCTTTAATTCCCATTTTGGGTTTATTGGTCAATATGTATTTAATGACGCAAATGGGTGCTCAAAACTGGGAAAGATTTACCTACTGGTGTTTGGCAGGTGTTTTGATTTATTTTTCTTACAGTTATCGGAAGAGTAAATTGAATAAACCTGAATAGAGAAATTTAGGACGTATGATCTCTTAAGATCAACCATTTTCCATTTATTTTCTTCATTAATAATGTAAAGTGGCCACCTAAGTTACCCAATTGAGGTCTTTGTAAAGTCCATTTTCCAAGGACCCATGCGGTTTTTCCATTTGTCACATCAACCTCCAGGATATCGAAAGTGAGTTGACCCATGGCTTCTTTATTAGGGTATGTTTTTAAATACCTTTCCAAAGTTGCTTTCCAGCCCTTTGTAATGCCATTTTTTCCAATGAATTTTAAGTCGTCCGATTTTTGGTAAAATTCCATAAAATCAGCTATTTTTCCTTCATTCCAAAGATTTTGTTGCGTGAAAAGTACATGTTGAATGGCTTGTTCGTCTTTGCTTGGCTGAGCAAATGAAACAGTACTCAAAAGAGTAAATAGTAGGAGGTAAAATATTTTATGCATAAAAGGAGATATTTTGATAAAGAGGAAGGTGTTAATGTCGACAAAAAACTGAATTTCGTATCATTCAGGATAATTCATTTTTTGTTTTGAGTTTATTGTATCATTTTTGTAAAATAACAATTTTAAACCTGTCAAATTTCTATATATGAAACGACTCTTACAAACATTTTTATCTATTTCATTAATTTGTTCCATTTATTTCCCTGCCCAATCACAAGCGCAAGCACCAGAAGAAAATAGATTTGTAAAATCTGTTTTGGTTGAAAAATTGGATGAACCGATGGAATTAACTTTTCTTCCAACGGGACAAATATTATTTGCAGAAAGAAAAGGGGATGTAAAACAATATGACCCACAATCAAAAATTACCAAGGTAATTGGGCATATTAATGTAAATACCAAATACACCAATAGAGCTGGACAAAAGCGGGAAGCGGAGGAAGGTTTGATGGGTATTATTGTGGATCCAAAATTCAATGAAAATCATTGGATTTATCTTTATTATGCACACCCAACGGAAGCCAAACATATTTTGGCACGTATGGAATTAAAAGATGAGGAGTTATTGATTGATCAGCAAAAAGTCATTTTAGAAGTTCCTACTCAGCGTGAAGAATGTTGTCATACAGGTGGCGGAATGGTTTTCGATAAATCAGGAAATTTGTTTTTAACGATTGGAAACAATACTTCAAACAGTAATTCAGATGGATATGCTACTATCGATGAGCGCCCGGGTCAAGCTTATTGGGATGATCAACGTGGAGCTGCGAATACAAACAGCTTATTAGGTAAAATTTTACGTATTCATCCTGAAAAAGATGGTTCATATACCATTCCAAAAGGAAACATGTTTGCACCTGGAACACCAAAAACTCGCCCGGAAATTTATACCATGGGACATAGAAATCCATGGAGACCAAGTTTAGATTCAAAAACTGGATTTTTATATTGGGGTGAAGTTGGACCAGATGCTTCTGTAGATTCAGAAAAAGGATCAAAAGGTTTTGATGAATTTAATCAAGCAAAAGGACCTGGATTTTTTGGTTGGCCATATTTTATAGGAAACAATCAACCTTATACGGATTTCAATTTTGAAACAATGGCTATTGGTCCAAAGTTTGATCCAGCACATCCAGTTAATGATTCTCCTAATAATACTGGTTTAAGAGAATTGCCTGCAGCGCAAAAACCGATGATTTGGTATCCTTATGGAACTTCGGAAGAATTTCCTTTGGTAGGTGCAGCGGGAAGAAGTGCAACGGGAGGACCTGTTTACCATCGTTCTGATTTTCCAAATGCAAAAAGAGCTTTCCCAGCGTATTATGAAGGAAAATGGTTAATAGTTGAATTTATGCGTGGTTGGATTATGTCGGTAACGATGGATGAAAATGGCAATTATAAGTCAATGGAGCGTTTTATGCCTAATTCATCTTTTGGAAGTGCGATTGATATGGATTTTAGTCCAGAAGGTGATTTATATGTATTAGAATATGGATCGGCTTGGTTCCGTGGTAATGAAAATGCGCGTTTAGTGAAGATTGAATACCAAGGTGGAAACCGCAAGCCGTATGTGGAGGCTTCGGCAGCGAAGAAAGCGGGAGCAGCGCCATTCACAACAACTTTATCGGCTGATGGAACGAAAGATTTCGATGGCGATAAATTAACCTATACGTGGACGGTGAAGAAGGCAGGCAAATTCGTGAAGAATTTATCGGGTGCATCGGCTACTTTAAACTTAAAAGACGCAGGTAAATACGAGGTGACGTTGAAGGCGGCTGATCCAAAAGGATTGTCGAATACAGCCCAGTGACGCGTGCGACGGATTGGTGCGGCTGTGGGCGACACGTGGTTGTCTGGAATGTGCTCCCGGCCCAGCCGTGGTCCAATCGAGA
>JBJTNH010000099.1:0-7091 GCA_046073945.1 Aquirufa sp.
GGGATATCCTTTCAAGAGACACCTTTAAGGCATTTGAATTGGATTTCGATTTCAAATTAACCGAGGGTGCGAATTCAGGTGTGAAATATTTCGTTAACGAAACCTATCAATCTGGCAAATCAGCAATTGGTTTAGAATACCAAGTATTAGATGATACAAGACATCCAGATGCTAAATTAGGAACAGAAGGAAATAGAACTTTAGCTAGTTTATATGACTTAATTCCTTCTATCAAAAACGATAAGAGATTCCAAAAGAAAATCGGTGAATGGAATAAAGGCCGTGTGATTGTTTATCCAAACAACCATGTGGAACATTGGTTAAATGGCTTTAAAGTGTTAGAATATGAAAGAGGTGGACCCGCGTATCGCGTATTGGTTGCTCATTCTAAACACAAAGTTTGGCCAGGATTTGGCATGATGGAAAGAGGCCCAATCTTGTTACAAGAGCATGGTGATTCTGTTTTCTATAAAAATATCAAAATCAGAGAAATTAAATAATTTAGAACCTATCATATAACTATAACATGGAAAGAAGAGAATTTATTCAAAAAAGTGCCATTGCCTCTTTAGGTAGTTTGGCATTCAGTCCCAAATCATACAGTAAGATTATTGGTGCTAATGATCGTGTACGTGTTGCTTGTGTTGGATTTTCCGATAGACATAGAGCGTCTCACGTGCCTCCATTCAAGGCTTTAGCCAAAGGAATGAACTTTGAAATGGTTGCATTATCTGATCTTTGGAATAGAAGAAGAGAAGAAGGTAAAGCTTATTTAGAAAAAGAATTAGGTGGAAATATACCTACCTATAGAAATAACGACGAATTATATGCTGCAAAAGGAATTGATGCAGTTTTTATTTCAACTGCCGATTTCCAACACGCTTTACACACCATTGAAGCAGTAAAAGCAGGATGTGATACTTATACAGAAAAACCATTGGCAGAGACCATGGAAGATGCTCGTGCGGTACTAAAAGCAGTGAAAGACTCGGGCAAAATTGTTCAAATTGGATCTCAAAGAAGATCAGGCGCCAATTATTGGGCAGCTGATGAATTTATCAAATCGGGTAAATTTGGTGATATTAAAATGGTAGAATTACTTTGGAACGTAAACCAACCTGGAAGATGGAGAAGACCTGCCTTATGCAAAGATTTGAAAGAATCTGATATCGATTGGAAACGCTTCTTACTGAATCGCCCAGCTGATACTTTTGATCCAAGAAAATACTTAGAATACCGTTTATTCTGGCCATATTCTTCAGGAATTCCAGGACAATGGATGTCTCACCAAATTGATACTGTTCACTGGTTTTCCGGATTAGCTCATCCTCGTTCAGCTGTAGCTAATGGGGGTATTTACCAATGGCAAGATGGACGTAAAAATGCTGATACTTTAACTGTTGTATTTGATTACGGTCCATTAGATAATCCAAACAAAGGTTTCCAAGTTCAATTTACTTCTCGTTTCTCTAATGGAGCAGGTGGTACCAAAGAAATTTATTACTCGAATGGTGGTGAATTAAATTTGGATACCAATATGATTTCTCCAAACGGAGGATTATCAGAAAGAGAAGCCAAAGCAATGGGAATGCAAGCAAATTTATTGCCAAGCATGAAGATTGAAGGAGCCGCTCAAGTTGCTACAGATGCCAACACAGGAGGTGATGATTTAACTTTCAGCCACATCAAAAACTGGATGGAATGTGTTCGTTCACGTAAAACTCCAAATGCTCCTATTGAAGCTGGTTACCAACATTCTATCGCAACCATTATGTCTAATGCGGCTTACCGCACAGGCCAACGTGTTACTTTCAATGAGAAAACACAAGAAGTAATGGCGGGAGATAAGGTGTTTAAGTACTAGTGATGTATGATGTATGATGTATGATGTAAGATGAATGTAGAATTAAAAATTAAGAATTAAGAATTAAGAATTAAAACTTAACTTCAACATCTTACATCTTACATCTTACATCATACATCTTTTTATACATCTTTTTATTATCTTGCCATCTGATATTTGAAAGACGAAAAAATGGCAATTATCCCTACCAAAACCAAGAAAGATTTATATACCCACATAGGTATTATTGTATCACTCACCTTGGTCTTATTCTTTGGATTCTTTTTTGTTTATCTACCTTGGAGCACGCACCATGGAGAAACCATCAAGGTCCCTAATTTAAAAGGGATGAGCATGGAAAAGATGGAAGAATTGGTCGATGCCAATGACTTAACTTATGAAATTTCCGATTGCACTTACACAGCAGATCGTCCTCCGTTAACTATTTTATCGCAATACCCATTACCAAATTCTTTGGTAAAATCGGGTAGAAAAATTTACATCACCATCAATTCCGAAACACCTCCAACCATAAAAATGCCAGGTTTAGTGGGTTTATCGGTTCGTAGTGCGGAACAACAATTGTTAATTGCTGGATTAAAAAAAGGAATTGTACATGAAATCAATGACCCGAGAATTAAGGAAGTGATTGATATGCAAGTGGATGGGAGAAAAATTGAAGCTGGCGCAAGCATCCCAAAAGGCGCTGTCATCGATTTATTTATCGGAAATGGTACAGCCAATGTAGAAATGGAAATGCCTGACTTAATTGGTAAACCTTTGGATGAAGTAAATATTATTTTGGCAGGTATGACATTGAAAGTTGGTAAAGTAACTTACGAAGCCAATTCAGAGCAGGCTCCAGGAACAGTTTTCAAGCAAACATGTGCTTCTTGTACGGGAACTAGCATACATCCAGGTGATATTATCGACCTATGGATTGTAGGTGGAGAAGAAAATCAATAAAAAATTAACAATGGATATTACAGTAGAAGAATTAAAAGATAGAATCGAAAAAAACGAAAAATTAAACTTGATTGATGTTCGCGAAGAACATGAATATGAAGAGTTTAATATTGGTGCAACCTTAATCCCATTGGGAGAAATAGCTGATCGTTTAGAGGAAATCGAGCACTTGAAAAATGAGGAAATCATCATTCATTGTCGTTCTGGCGCCCGTTCAGGCAGAGCACAACAATACCTTGAATCCGAAGGATTCACCAATGTTCGTAATTTAATTGGCGGGATGTTGGCTTGGCAGGATGAATTATGAGTTATGAGTTATGAGTTATGAATTATGAGGAAGAGGTAAGAGACTGATAAATATCCTACCTATTACCTTTTACCTATTACATCATACATCTTACATTATACATCTAGCAAACCGCTCCAAGGCCTCACTCAATTCCTTTATTTCCGTTTCAAATAAGCTGAATTCACAAACTTTGGCTTTTTTCTCTATGATTTCACAAAGGTGATGCACTTCTGCGGCTCCGAGTGTTCCTGAATTTCCTTTTAGGGTATGTAATTCCGATTGAACCCCTTTGCAATTTCCTAATTGATAGGCTTCCATAGATGCACGAATTTGCTCTTTTGCCTCTTGAATAAATTCATTCAGCATGTCATCCACAAAGGATTTCTCTCCTCCAACAGCATCCAATAAAGCATTTAATATCTCTTTATCAACTACTGGAATTTTCTCTTCTTTTTTAACCGATACTTGCTCCTCTGCCGATTTACCTGAAATCCATTTGCTAACTACATCAATCAATTGTTGCGCACGAATGGGTTTTGCCAAATAATCGTCCATGCCTACAGATAAAAAACGATCTTTGTCTTCTTTCATCGCATAGGCTGTCATGGCTATTATTGGAGGCAAATAGGTCAAATTCGCTGATTTCAAGTATTGGGTTGTTTCCATTCCATCCATTCCTGGCATTTGAATATCCATCAACACCAAATCAAAAGTATGCGCGGCGCTCAACTTATCAATAGCTTCTTGTCCACTGCTAGCTGTATCCACCTGACACCCTGCCTTAATCAAAATTTGACTTGCAACTTTCCGATTCGTTGCATTATCGTCCACCAAAAGTATTTCTGGTTTTAAAAGATCTAAGGTACCTTTGATTTCAAATTGAGTCTTACTTTTTGATTGAGAGGCCAAGGACTGGTCGCCAATCGAAAGTTTAACAGTGAACCAAAAAATACTTCCCTCTCCTATTTTAGATTCTACCCCAATTTCACCGTTCATCATTTTGCAAAACTCCCGAGAAATGGCCAAACCTAATCCAGTACCACCATATACTTTCTTGGTAGAATTATCCAATTGCTGAAAAGCACTGAATAATTTTTCCACATTTTCAGCTGAAATACCTATGCCTGTATCTTTCACTTGAACCAAAAGCTCCACTTCATCTTGCGTAATCGACTTGGTATTTACTTCAATATCTACCCTTCCATTTTCGGTAAATTTCAAGGCATTCGATGTCAAATTAGATAATATTTGCAATAATCTGGTTTCGTCAGCCACTAATACCCGAGGAATATCTTTCGCAAGATGGTAAGATATTTTATTGCCTTTTTGATGGGCAACTTGAGAAAACAAGGCCATTAATCGCTCAAAAACTTCTTCAAATACCACGTCCGTTGGATGAAGAGCCATTTTCCCAGCTTCTATTTTAGCCAAATCTAAAATATCATTTAGGATATGTAAAAGCGTCTCAGATGACTTTTTAATGGTTTGAACATAATCCATTTGTTCCTCTTCCAAAGGTGTTTCTGCCAATAAATCAATCATTCCTATTACTCCGTTCATAGGTGTACGAATCTCATGACTCATATTGGCTAAAAACTGTTCTTTCACTTTTAATGAATGGACTGCCTGCTCCCTCGCTTCTACTAATTCTCTTTGGTATTTTTTCAAATCTGTAATATCCCTAGCTATGCCTGATACTTCTTCGATTTGACCATTTTCTAAAAAAATAGGATTCAAATACACTTCCAACCACTTTTCTTGACCATTTTTGGTGGCTAATTCCAATTCAAAATGCTGCTTCTGACCTCTAAATGCTAATTTGTAATAATCCTCTAAATTTCTTCTTTGATTACTAATAACCAATTGGAATCCCATCTTTTCGGTACTGAAGTTCAACTGTGGAGTACGATTGAGTTCAGATTGCAAAAGCTCTGAATATTCGCAATTGAAACTTGTGAGTAATAATCGCTTATTCACAGACCACATCAAGTGAGAACTTCCTTCAAAAATAGCATTCAAACGAGCTGTTTCTCTCGCCAAAGCTTCTTCTGCTTGCTTTCTAGCAATCGCCAAAGCGACTTGCCCAGAAATAAAATCCAATAATTCTAAATCTCGATTTTCATACTTGTTGGCACGTTCATAAGATTTGACACCGATAATCCCTGTTACCCTATCGCCAATTCTCAAAGGCACACAAAGCATTACTTTGGGAACAACGCCATACAAATAAATTTTCTTCTCTTTGGCCAATTGATGAATATCATCGTCATGCAATCAATGGCTTATTGGCCATAATGGCATATTCAGTTAATCCATTCCCTAATTTCCGTTTAGTAAAATGAACCCTTGAATTAAAATATTCATCAATGTAATAAGGGAAATACAAATAACTTTTAGCGGGGTCATATTGTGCGATGAAAAAGTTTTTTACATCAATCACCTCACCTAATTGCTTGTGAATATTACTGTATAAATCATCTAAATTGGATGAATTAATAGCCACTTGGGCAATGGATGAGAATAATTTACTCGCTCTCTCTGCACGAACTTTCGCGGTTGAATTATGTAAAATAAAACGAAAAGCAGTGGGCACATCTTTTTCAAAACGACAACTAACCGATCCACTTACATACAGTCGACGACCATCTTTTCGTTTAAAAACGCCTGAATATTCTTCCAGCGTCCCACCTTTACCTAAAATATCTAATTGTTCATTGGTCAAATGAGCAAATTCAGGATGAAGCACATCGGTCAAACGTAAGTCCTTGACTTCCTCCTCCGTATATCCCATGGTATCTGCCCATGCCTTATTGACAAATAAAAATCGGCCTGTAGCACCAATAATTTGAATTAAATCGGTGGTGTTATCAATCAAATCTTGTAATTGGGCATTGGATTTACTTAAGGCCTCAGATACCTTTTTACGCTCACTAATATCTTCACCTATGATACTTAAAAAACGCTGCCCATCTAACTCACTAACAATGGTAGAAGCAACTTCTACCCATTTTATTTGCCCCGCTTTTGTAATGTAATCTCTTTCTCTTTCCTCAAATAATCCACCTTGAGCAACCGCCTTCGCAAAGGAATCTCTTCTTTGTTCCTTTTCACCATCTGGTAATAAAGTAGTAAAGAAATCTTTTCCATTTAATTCGAGTGGCTCATAACCTAAAAACTTGTGCGTATAATCATTGGCATAAACGATTGTGCCATCCAAGGACATGATTAAACCAAATAGTTTGAGGCTATTTAATGTATTGATTAAATTCTGTTTTGTTGGACTATCGGAACTGCTTGAATGATTATTGCCACCATTTTCCAATAGTTTTTTCAACAATTGAATTTCATTGATTAACTCCTCTTTGCTTTTGTGCGCCCAACTCGCCATAGCTAAATTTTAATTTTTTGTTTAAATGTACAAAAAAGGGCTTAATTTTACTCCTTAAAGCCCAAATCCAGTGCAAGTAAGAGCAAAAAAGAACTTAGGACAACATTTTTTAAACGATTTAGACGCTGCCCAGCGTATTGTCAATGGATTACAACCCAATGGCGCATATACCAAAGTTTTAGAAATTGGGCCTGGGATGGGCGTTTTGACTCAATATTTAGTTAAAAAAACAGAATACGAAACACATTTAATTGAAATTGATACCGAATCAGTCCGTTATCTTCGTAAAAATTATTTGGAATTCACAGGTCCTAGATTAATTGAAGGAGATTTTCTTCGAATGCCTTTGGAAAATATTTTTGGAGAAGAAAAATTCGCGATCGTTGGCAATTTCCCATATTTCATTTCAACACAAATCTTTTTTCATATTTTGGATTACAAAGATCAATGTGTAGAGGTTGTAGGAATGTTACAAAAAGAAGTAGCTGTACGTTTAGCGGCCAAACCGGGTAACAAAGATTATGGGATTTTAAGTGTCCTGTTACAAGCTTTTTACGACATAGAATATTTATTTTCACTGGGACCTGAGGTTTTCACTCCTCCCC
>JBJTNH010000100.1:0-76198 GCA_046073945.1 Aquirufa sp.
CTAAGACAGAAGGGTACGACTACGTACTAACAGATTATTGTTCAGGTTCAATACCTCTTTTCGAAAGACCACAGGGTTCACAGTTAAAGAGTATGGTTGAGAACGGTACGTTAAAACGGTTGGACGTACACTCCATTGACAGATTGGGTCGTTCGACCCTGGATGTACTTTCAGTATGGTCTGACCTAACTCAACGAGGGATCATCATTGAATGTAAGAACCCTACACTACGTAATATCAATGAGGATGGTACAGTTGACAAGTTCAGTGAGTTGATGCTGTCAATCCTATCCACAATGTCACAGTTCGAGAAGTCTCTCATCCGTGAACGTCAAATGGAAGGGATTAAAATCAGAAAGGAAAAAGGATTGTACGGGGGACGTAGAATTGGGACTAAGGACTCGGTTACTTCCTTTCTCAACAAGAAACGTTCACAATCAATACTCAACTACCTTAACAAAGGAACGTATTCGTATGACGAAATATCGAAGATATTGTCTGTATCGACAACAACTATAACCAAGGTCAAGAAGATGTCCCAGATGGTCAAGGAATTGTCTTAACAGGACAGTTATTATACTAACAGTACGTATTTCTATACCAAAAGGATATTATTCTATTCAAATTGAAGTTCTTACTATACTGAAAGTACACATATTGTCTTTAAATGACAATTCCTGTCCTAACAGGACAGGTGTCAACCTTCGGTAGAACCGACCGTAACGCAGTGGAGGTCGGAATAACTCTACTCCTTTGGAATATAATCAACAACATCAATACCCATATCCGTAATGGTGTGGTCGAATTCCCGAGAGAATCGTTCTATACTTCTTGATTTCTTTTTATAGATGGAAAGTGCTATGGAATTGTTGAAGACTTTACCTCGTGGAGTTGAGTAGTTATTCTCAACTAACCAATCTGATATTTGTTGAAAGTTCCATCCATCCACTTCGTGGAACTTGGTAATTATATCAAACAACTCTTGTTGATAGTTGGAGTAAGGTGGTAACCAAAGGTTTGAAGACTTTAATTGAACTGAGAGTTTGATGGAAAATCCTTTTGTATTAGTATCTTTGGAGATGGACTTTGTAAAACATTTAATGACGGTGGAATAAACCTACAATAATCATTCAATTTTATGTTGCATTTTAACCTTTCGGCACTTTCAGATTTAGAAAAAAACTATCGTACAAATCTAGTTAATGGAATTTCAGGAGGGAAACCTGCTTGCTTAATTGGAACAAAAAATAGTTCTGGAATAAATAATTTAGCCATTTTTTCAAACATCATTCATATTGGTGCAAACCCAGCACTAATAGGTATACTATTTAGACCACTGACAGACAAAAATCATACATATCAAAACATCAAGAGCAATCCATATTTCACTTTAAACCATGTTCAAAGTAACATGATTGAAAATGCTCATTTTACTTCTGCTAAATTTCCTGAAACTATATCCGAATTCGAAGCTTGCCACCTTACTCCAGAACTTTTGAATGAATTTCATGCGCCATTCGTGAAGGAATCTTCATTGAAAATAGGACTTAGCTTCAAAGAGGAGCATTTCATACATGCAAATGACGCTATATTACTCATTGGCCAAGTGGATCACATTTTTGTGCCAGAAGAAGGAATTGATTCTGATGGAAATGTTTTACTTGAAAAATTAAAAGGAATTAGTGTGGGAGGTTTAAATACCTATTATGAATTAAGCGAGATTGGCAAATTTCCTTATGCCAAAGTTGACCAATTACCGAATTTTTAGCACATTAATTATGTATTTGGATGAGATCGTTGAATATGCATTAAGTTTACCAGAAGTAGAAGAGACCATGCCTTTTGGCCCAAATCATTTGGTCATGAAAGTCAAAAATAAAATGTTTTTATTACTTGATTTGGAAAGTATGCCTATTCAATTCAATGTAAAATGCCAACCCGAAAAAGCCATTGAATTAAGAGAAGAATTCCCTGAATCTGTTTTCCCTGGTTGGCACATGAATAAAAAACACTGGAATACGGTTTTTGTTAATTCTCGACTCAGTCAACAATTAATCAAAGAATTCATTTCCAATTCCTACGAATTAGTGAAGGCTGGTAAAAAATAAAAACCAATTTCGATTAAACTTATCCCAAAGCTTTTCTTAATAATTCCACACTTTTTCTGACACCTGTTTTAGGATCTTCCTTTCCCTCAAATTCGATGGAAATATAACCTTGGTAATTGACTTTCTTCAAAATCTCGATGATGCGCGGATAGTCTAAATCCAATGAATACCACTCTCCTCCTCCGTAATATGTTTTAGCTTGAACAAAGCTGGCTTTAGGAGCAATTTTCTCCAATTTACTGTAGGGATTTTCTAAGAAATTCCCTGTATCCATTAACAAGCCCAACCAAGGAGAATTCACGGTATCATGAATTTTCAACATACCTTCTGGAGTAGAGCCTAAACCCCAATGATTTTCCAAAGCCAACAACACTCCACACTCCTCTGCTTTACTTAAACATTGTTGAATTCCATCCACACACCATTTATATCCATCCTCTTCGGTATAACCTGGCAAAATCGGTTCAATTCCTCTATTCGCCATTAATTCATCAAAGGATTTGATGGTATTCCATCTTCCAGTATTCAATCTCAAACATGGAATTCCCATTTTATAGGCTAATTCAATGCAATGAATGGTATGGTCCACATGTTTTTTTAATTCCGCTTTGTCTGGCGTAACAAATCCTTGATGGATAGACAAACAAGTCAATGCAATACCATTTAAAAAAGCATGTTTCTTGATTTTTTGCAAATAGGCATTTTCTTCACTTTCCATTTGACGATGCAAGACATCAATTCCTTCTAAACCTAATGAAGCAGCCTCATCAATTACTTTTTCGATGGGATATTTTTCTCCTTTAAAATGCCAATATGAATAACTTGATACACTTAATTTAATTTTCGGTTCAATTTTGGACTTAAAACTCCCTTGATTTTCATGGGGCAATTGGGTTGCGATTGCACCCAAAAATGAATTTTGAATAAAATCTCTTCTTTCCATTAGATAAATTGGTTTAACAAGTCTAAGATATCAATAAATTAAATACAATAATTTGTTTAATTTTAAATTTGAAATAAATATATCTACTATTATGACACATTCAATGAATTTACCTTGGGTCGAATCGCCATTTTTTTATGAAATTCTGAAAACAAAAAAGCTGGATGCAAATCAAGAAAAATTGGCTACTGATTATTATGAAAACGGTTATGTAGTGGTAGAAAATGCATTTTCGCCTGAGGAGATTGATGCAGTAATTTCAGACATAAGAAACAAGGGATTTAATCCTGAATTCCCTATTGAAACACATCGAGATAAAACACGTGTGCAAGATTTATGGCAATACTCCGATGCAGTAAAACAAATGGCTTGCCAGCCAAGTATTTTAGAAAAATTGGAATTTCTGTATGACAAAAAAGTAGTCCCTTTTCAAACTTTAAACTTCATTGTTGGGTCTCAACAAAAAGCACACTCTGACACCTTGCACTTTAGTTCTTTGCCCGCAAGGTATATGTGTGGAGTCTGGGTTGCGCTAGAAGACATTACTGAAGAAAATGGACCTTTGTATTACTACCCTAAATCACACCGCACTCCAGAATACAATTTTGCAAATTTTAAAAACACCACAGGCGATACTACCTACGATAATTACACAGAATACGAAGATTTCATGGAATCTTACATGGAAGTATCTCCATTTGAAAAGAAAAAGTTTTTTGCAAAAAAGGGGGATGCCTTAATTTGGTCTTCTAACATTATTCACGGAGGAAGTCCTGTCAATGACCCCAATAGCACACGACTATCCCAAGTGACTCATTACTATTTTGAAGATTGTATCTACTATACTCCAATGTTATCCAATATGGTAACCAATGAATTATTTATTCGTCGCTTCATTAAAAATATCCGAACAGGTGAAATACCTAAACAATCATTTAATGGTAATCCAGTTGATTTTGTAAGAACTAGGGATAATTTATATGTATTGAATAATCATATCAAATTACCGAAAATACTGCGTTACATTGCTAGTAAACTAAAATAACAAACTATGAAATCAACATTGATTGGATTTTTCATTCTCGCTTCACTATTATGCAACCATAGTATTTTAGTAGCGCAAGCTTTACCAAATAAATGGGCGATGCTTGATTTCAAAAAATTAGATGCGCAAAACCCCATTCTAAATCCCTCCCTATCCCTTGAATTTACTTGTCCTATTCAAGGGAAACCTGTTCGATGGGAAAATAAAAATGTATTAAACCCAACCGCTTTGGTTAAAGACGGAAAAGTCTTTTTAATCTACCGCGCGCAAGATTCATTGGGAACTTCTCGAATCGGTTTAGCTATCAGTGAAGATGGTATTCATTTTAAAAAAGAAGCCCTCCCTATTCTATTTCCCCAAAATGATGCCTTCAAAAAGTACGAATGGCCAGGTGGCATTGAAGATCCTCGCGTCGTAATAACACAAGAAGGTAAATATTTATTAACCTACACATCCTATGATGGAAAAACAGCTCGACTTTGCTCGGCAATTTCGAACGATTTAAGAAATTGGACAAAATTGGGACCTATGTTAAAAGATCCTAAATACATCGATACTTGGTCTAAATCAGGGGCAATTGTTGTCAAAGAAAACAATCAACAAATGATTGCTGAAAAAATCAATGGAAAATATTGGATGTATTTTGGCGATACCAATCTTTTTTTAGCTGAATCTACCGATTTAATCCAATGGAAAGTTTGTGAGGATGAAGAAAATAAAACGGCTATTTCGGTGCTTCATCCAAGAAAAGGGCATTTCGATAGTCGATTAGTGGAACCAGGCCCTTTTGCTTTACTTAGACCTGAAGGAATTCTTATGATTTACAACAGTAGTAATTCAGCGAATTACAATGAAAAACAATTCCCTAAATTTACTTACAGCGCGGGAGAAGCACTTTTTGACAAAACAATGCCTTATAAATTATTGGACAGAACTAATCAGCCTTTCATTTGGCCCAATAAGCCTTATGAACAAATTGGTGAAGTCAATGAAGTTTGTTTTGTGGAAGGCTTAGTCCATTTCAAAAATAAATGGTTCTTGTATTATGGAACGGCCGATTCTAAAATAGCGGTTGCGATTAAAAATGAATCGAAATGAATTTGATTGCGGGAGTTCATCATATAGCCATCATTTGCTCCAATTATGAAGTAACAAAACGATTTTACACACAAATTTTGGGTTTTGAAATCGTTCGGGAAGTGTATAGGGAGGAACGAAATTCCTATAAATTGGATCTCGCATGTCAAGGAAATTACATCATAGAGTTGTTTTCTTTTCCAAATCCACCAGCCAGAATAAGTAGGCCTGAGGCTTGTGGATTACGACATTTGGCCTTCCAAGTGGGCCATTTAGAAGAAATTATATCCTACTTATCAAACAATGGAATCTTCTGTGAACCCATCAGAATGGATGAATTTACAGGAAAAAGGTTCACTTTTACAGAAGATCCCGATGGCTTACCCATCGAGTTTTATGAAATATGAATAGAATTGAAAAAAAGCCCCTCTCTCAATTAGGTTTTGGTTTTGTCACAAATGAATTCTTGAAAGATCATCAAAGTGAATTTGATCATCGCAACAAGAATTTGCAATTGGAGGATTACCGCCCTCTTCAGGAAAGGGAAATCAATATTTTGGAAGCCAACCTAAATGAAGCCGAGAACTGGAAAGATGTCTGGGTAAAAAATGGCTTCAATCCCTATTTGGTTAAGAATTGTCGATTTTTTGGAATCAATCGAATCGGTATTTTAGAGAGCTGCTATTTGGAATTTAAAAACCTCCGAATGCCAGTTGGACTTTATAACAGTACCTTAATCAGTTGCGATTTCGGAAATAATGTAGCCATTGACAGAGTAAATCTACTTTCTCATTACCAAATTGGTAACGAAGTCATGATCTTGCAAGTCAACGAATTAGCTACCACCCCAACTGCCAAATTTGGAAATGGTATTGTCAAAGAGGGAGAAGAAGAACGAATACGAATTTGGTTGGAATTAGGAAATGAAAATGGTGGACGTAAAGTAGTTCCTTTTGAAAATATGCAATTGGCTGATGCCTATTTGTGGACTCAAAATAGAGATGATATAGATTTACAAAAGCGTTTTTTTGAAATGACTCAAAAAGAATTTTCAAAAGAACGAGGATTTTATGGACAAATTGGAGATCGAACTGTCATTAAAAATACAGGGATCATCAAAGATGTCAATATGGGCTCAGACACCTATATTAAAGGTGCTAATAAATTAAAAAATTTAACCATTTTTTCCAATGAAAATGCCTCCACTCAAATTGGAGAAGGTTGTGAAATTGTGAATGGTATTATCCACGAAGGTTGTCGAATATTCTACGGTGTTAAAGCCGTTCGATTTATTTTGGAATCCCACTCGCAATTAAAATATGGCGCTAGATTGATCAATTCCTATTTAGGAAACAATTCAACCATTTCATGTTGCGAAGTATTAAATGCGCTTATTTTTCCATCGCATGAGCAACACCACAATAATTCGTTTTTGTGTGCCGCTATCATAAAAGGTCAAAGCAACATGGCAGCAGGAGCTACTTTGGGATCTAATCACAATAGCCGAGGGGCAGATGGAGAATTACAAACGGGAAGAGGCTTTTGGCCAGGATTGTCTGTTAGTCTAAAACACAATTCCAAATTTGCGAGCTTCAACTTAATATCTAAAGGTAATTATCCTGCTGAAATTCAAAATCCCCTTCCTTTTTCACTTCTAGGAAATGACGAAAAAACGGGCGGATTATTAATTATTGCGGCCTATTGGTTTCAATACAATATGTATGCTTTAGCCAGAAACGCTTGGAAATTCCATCATAGAGATCAGCGTATTCATAAAAATATGCTACTAGAATATGATTATCTAGCTCCAGATACTATGTTAGAAATGGTTCAAAGTTTGGATTTATTGTGTTTCTGGGTAGGTAATTCTTTGGAAACAAATTCCTTAAAAGACCGAAAAGAAATCACAGAAATAGGAAAATCTTGGCTGGAAAACCCCGCGAATGAACACAATCCTTTGGATGTTTGGGTGACCGGCATTGAAAATACTAAACGCCCAACTCGAATTGCCAAAGCATTTAAGGCCTATCATATATTCAAAGATTTGATTTATTACTATGCTGCGAAACAAAGATTAATTTATCCGAATGAAGATCTAACTTTTCTTGAAAAACCACTTTGTAATTGGGATAATTTAGGAGGTCAAATGGTTCAAACGGCTGCAATTAATCAACTAAAGAGGGCCATCAAATCTGGCGAAATTAATCGATGGAACCAAATTCATGAATGGTATGAATCGCAAGCAATTATTTATCCTAAAGAAAAATTTGAGCAAGCATTAATCGCTTTAAAGCAAATTTCAGGTGGCGATTTATCTGACCCTCAATTTATTCGATCCTGGATGCAAAAAGCAGAGGAAGTTTCACTATTCCTTAGCAATGGCATTCAAAATTCCAGATCAAAAGATTATGAAGATCCTTTCCGACTTTCTATGTTTGGAAATGAAAAAGAAATGAATGCGGTCATTGGCGACCTAGATGACAATGAATTCATCCATGAAGCTAAAAAAGCGCATGAGAGGTTTTTATTTGAGGTAAAAGGTAAGAGGTAATAGGTAAAAGTTTCTCTTTTCTCTTTTCTCTTTTCTCTTTTACCTCTTACCTATTACCTCTTACCTCAAATCAGGGTTTATTCGAATCTACCTTCAAACGTTGTTCTCTGTTTGAAATTTCCCAAGCCATGTAGAAAACTAATCGGCCGACGCGTTGGCATTGATCGAATTCAATTTTATCCACATCGTCTGTAGGTTGGTGATAATCAGCATGAACACCATTAAAAAAGAAGGCTACAGGGATTCCGTGTTTGGCAAAATTATAATGGTCAGAACGATAATAGAATCGATTCGGGTCATTTGGGTCATTGAATTTAAAATCTAAATCTAATCCCACATGCTTTTGATTTTGATCTACCAAAACTTGACGAAGCTCTGAAGAAAGTTTATCAGAACCAATTTCATAAATATAATCTGGCTTCCCAATGTGATCATCATCTTCTCGACCCGTCATATCAATATTCAAATCGCAAACTGTATTTGCCAATGGGAATAATGGATGATTGGAATAATATTCAGACCCTAAAAGTCCCTTTTCTTCTCCCGTTACGGTCATAAATAAAATACTTCTTCTTGGTCTATGTCCGTCGGCTGCTGCCTTTCCAAAAGCTTCTGCTAATTCCAAAACAGTCACAGTTCCTGAACCATCATCATTGGCTCCATTGTTAATTTGTCCATCAATGGAAATTCCAATGTGATCATAATGCGCAGTAATCACAACCACTTCTTCCTTTTTATCCGTTCCTTCCAAATAACCTACTACATTATACGTATCTACCGGCTTTTCCGTTCTTTCAATCGTTAAGTTGATTGAATTTGACTTAAACTTCGAAGGAAGTGATTTTTTTTCTTTCCCCAAATTCGTTTTATACGCTAATAAATTTTCTTGGCTTGTGTTCAAAAGTTGGGCAGCCATTTCTGTTGAAATTAACAAAACGGGAAATTCTCCTGCTGGATTAATCGTTTCATCTTTCTGAACCATTCGTTCATTACCAAAACGCTGCATCATAACTTGGCGCTGACGTACTTGATTTCCAAAACCTACTTCATCTTTATCAGTGATCAAAATTAAGCCCTTCGAGCCAGCAGCTTTGGCTAATTTCATTTTTTCCTTCCATCCGTCCCCTTTTCCGAAAGCCGAAGGATCTTTTGTTCCTGATAAAACATAATTTCCTTGTGCATCTTTAGCTTCACCTTCAAATGCCAAGATATATTCGCCCTTAAGTTTCAATGGATCAAAATCGGTATAATTTCCTTTTTGAACTCCATAACCTACGAAAACGACTTTAGCCTTTGTTCCAGCGTCTACAGGCGCCAAAGCATTTGCCATAAAATCTTTTAAATATTCGTATTTCTTACCCTTGATTTCCAAAGAAATATTTGTCCAAGCTCGATTAACTAAATCTACTTTTTGAAAATAACTGCCTTGAACAGGCGCTAATCCAACCTTTTTAAAATGATCAGCGATGTATTTTGCGGCAACTAATTGTTCAGCTGAACCTGTGTTCCTACCTTTTAAGCTATCGGATGCAATAAAAGTTAAATGTTTTTTCAAATCTTCTGCCTTGATTGAATAGGCATAAGTTACTGGATTTACCTGTGCAAATGCAGTGGATAATGTTAGCAGAAATGCTGAAATAAGCATTAAAACTTGAATCGATTTTTGTTTCATATTTGTTGAAGAAAATATTTAAGCTACGAAGATAAGAATTGAAAAATAAATCCCATAAAAAGATTATTTTTGTAGCGTTTTTTCAATCATCAACCCAGCCTAATATGATTCCAAATTTCAAGTATCGCGAAGATTTTTCATTACGTCATAATAATTCAGATCCGACCGATATTTCAGAAATGTTGAAAACCATTGGTGTCGACAGCTTAGAGACATTAATTCAACAAACTGTTCCGTCTAAAATCAGATTAAAAAATCCATTGCGCTTACCAAATCCTAAAACTGAATTTGAGTTTTTAAGAGATTTCAAAGCCATCATGGGTCAAAATAAAATCTTTAAAAGCCACATTGGCTTGGGATATTATGATACGATTGTTCCTTCGGTAATTTTGAGAAACATCTTGGAAAATCCGTCATGGTACACAGCCTATACACCTTATCAAGCAGAAATTGCGCAAGGTCGTTTAGAGATGCTATTGAATTACCAAACGATGATCATCGATTTGACGGGAATGGAATTGGCGAATGCTTCCTTATTGGATGAAGGTACAGCAGCCGCTGAAGCAATGACCATGTTGTATGGTCAAAGACCTGCTTCTAGATCTAAGGCTGAAGCATTTTTCGTTTCTGAATTATGCTTACCACAAACGATTGATGTATTAAAAACGAGGGCAGAACCTATTGGAATTGAAATTGTCGTAGGAAATCATGAAAATTTTGATGTGACAGACGAAAGATTTTATGGCTTATTGGTTCAATATCCAGCTTCCAATGGAGAAGTTTTCAATTACCAATCGCTGATTCAATCTGCCAAAGAAAAAGAATTACAAGTCGTTGTTGCTGCCGACTTATTGGCATTAACCATTATAACTCCTCCAGGAGAAATGGGGGCTGATGTGGTCATTGGTTGTTCACAAAGATTTGGTGTACCAATGGGTTTTGGTGGGCCACATGCCGCTTTTTTTGCAACGAAAGAAAAATACAAAAGAAATATTCCCGGTCGTATCATCGGAGTTTCCGTGGATTCAGAGGGAAATAGAGCATTGAGAATGGCCTTGCAAACTCGTGAGCAACATATTCGAAGAGAAAAGGCAACTTCCAATATTTGTACGGCACAAGTTTTACTTTCCATCATGGCTGCGGCTTATGCCGTTTACCATGGACCTGAAGGTTTGAAAAATATTGCTAGCAAAATTTATGGCTTAACGGAATTATTGACAGCGGGATTGAAGAAATTAGGCTTTGAAATTGAAAATACGCATCACTTCGATACCATCACCGTTAAAACAGGTGAATTTACGGCTGATATCAGAGAATTTGCAGAGGAAGCTGAACGTAATTTTAGATATTTCAAAAAAGATGCCTCAAAATTAAGCATTGCCTTGGATGAGACTTCCAATGAAGATGATGTGATCGAAATTTTAGCTTTCTTCCAAAGAGCCAAAGGTCAATCCATTGGTGGAGAGGAAATTGAAGTTTCTTGGAAATTACCTAAAGAACTCGTTCGTACTTCTTCTTATTTGAGTCATCCCGTTTTCCATAAATATCATTCTGAGCACGGAATGTTGCGTTATTTAAAATCTTTGGAAAACAAAGATTTATCGATGGTTCACTCCATGATTTCATTGGGGTCTTGTACCATGAAATTGAATGCAACCACGGAAATGATCCCGGTCACATGGCCAGAATTAGGTAAAATTCACCCATTTGCGCCAGGATATCAAACCAAAGGATACCAAAGGTTGATTATCGAATTAAGTGCTTGGTTGTGTGAAGTAACTGGTTTTGCGGCAATGTCTATGCAACCCAATTCAGGTGCACAAGGCGAATACGCTGGCCTAATGGTTATTCGTGCATATCATGAAAGTCGTGGCGATTCACACAGAAATATTGCCATCATTCCATCATCTGCTCATGGCACAAATCCTGCATCTGCTGTTATGGCTGGAATGAAGGTAGTTGTTTCACCTTGTGATGCCAATGGAAATATAGATGTTGCTGATTTACGTGCAAAAGCGGAACAATACAAAGATAATTTAGCTTGTTTAATGGTTACTTACCCAAGTACCCATGGGGTATTTGAAGAATCTATTCAAGAAGTTTGTGCCATCATTCATGAATTTGGAGGACAAGTTTACATGGATGGTGCTAATATGAATGCGCAAGTAGGATTAACTTCTCCAGCAACAATCGGAGCTGATGTTTGCCATTTGAATCTTCATAAAACATTTTGTATTCCGCATGGTGGCGGTGGACCAGGCATGGGGCCAATTGGGGTTGCTCCTCAATTAGTACCATTTCTACCAGGTCACGTAATAACCGATTCCATTGAGGCTGAAAAGCATGGAGCAGTTTCTGCAGCCCCAGTTGGTTCAGCAAGTATTTTGGCCATTTCTTATGCCTACATCGCAATGATGGGTGGGGAAGGTTTAAAAACTGCGACTGAAACTGCTATTTTAAATGCCAACTATATCAAAGCACGTTTGGAAAAAGAATTTCCAATTCTATATACAGGAACACAAGGAAGATGTGCGCATGAAATGATTGTAGATTGTCGTCCATTTAAACTCAGTGCAGGTGTTGAAGCAGAAGACATAGCAAAACGTTTAATGGATTATGGTTTCCATGCACCTACCCTTTCTTTCCCTGTGGCAGGAACTTTAATGATTGAACCTACTGAATCTGAAAACAAAGAGGAATTAGATCGTTTTATCAATGCCTTACTAAGCATTCGCGAAGAAATTAGAGAAATTGAGAACGGCCTTGCAGATAAAACAAGCAATGTCTTAAAACATGCTCCCCATACACAATCCATCGTCCTATTAGGCGAGTGGACACGTCCTTACAGTCGTGAAAAAGCGGTTTTCCCATTGGACTACGTAAAAGCCAATAAATTCTGGCCAAGCGTTTCTCGCATCGATTCTGCCTATGGAGATCGTAATTTGGTTTGCGCTTGTGAGCCGATAGAGAGCTACGTTTAGAAGAGGGAAGAGAGAAGAGAAGACAGAAGAAAGCAAATGGATCCAAAATCTAATATTTTTTAATCCCTCTTTTCTCTTTTCTCTCTCCTCTTTTCTCTTTCTTTTTAAAAATAAATATAGTATGCTTGCATAACATTTTATTTTTTAAGTAAATTAGCACCTCAATAAAAACCTAAACTACAATTCAATGAATCGTTCCATCAAAAAAGTAGCTATCCTTGGCTCTGGAATCATGGGTTCACGAATAGCTTGTCATTTTGCCAATATAGGCGTACAGGTATTGCTATTAGATATTGCACCAAAAAATCTTTTGCCTGAAGAAGAAGCCAAAGGCTTAACCTTAGAGCATCCCTTGGTAAAAAACAGAATTGTCAATTACGCATTTCAACAAACGATAAAGGCAAAGCCTGCTTCCTTATATTTAAGCAGCTTTGCCGAAAATATTACACTCGGAAATTTTGATGATAACTTAAAAGATATTCAGTCGGTCGACTGGATTATCGAAGTGATTGTTGAAAATTTAGAGATCAAAAAATCATTGTATGATAAAGTAGACCAGCTTAGAAGCCCAGGTACTTTAATCAGTTCTAACACTTCAGGAATTCCGATTCATTTGATGTCGGAAGGAAGAAGCGAAGATTTTCAAAAACATTTTTGCGGCACTCACTTTTTCAATCCGCCTAGGTATTTGAAACTATTGGAAATCATTCCAACCCCGCAAACAGATTCTTCTGTCGTTGACTTTATTGCAAAATATGGAGAAACCTTATTGGGTAAAACTACGGTTATTTGCAAGGACACCCCTGCTTTCATTGCGAATCGGATAGGAGTTTATTCCATGATGCAAACCATGAAAGTGGTTGAAGAATTAGGTTTAAGTGTTGAACAAGTGGACAAATTAACATCAAAAGTAGTAGGACGACCTAAATCAGGCACGTTCAGACTTTCTGATGTGGTTGGTTTAGACACGACGGTCCATGTGGCTAACAATCTACAAAAAGCCTTGCAAAACGATGAAGGCAAGGATATTTTCACTTTACCCAAAATGCTCCAACAATTAATGGAGAATAAATGGCTGGGGGATAAAACAGGTCAAGGCTTTTACAAAAAGATAAAAGGTGCCAATGGGAAAAGTGAAATTTTAGCTTTGGACCTACAAACTTTCGAATACCGTCCTACTCAAAAGGTTTCATTTGAAACTTTGGAAAGAACCAAGGCCATCGATTCATTAAGCAAACGATTTGACTATTTATTAGCAGGAAAAGATTTAGCGGGTGAATTTTACAGAAAAACTTTCTTGGATGGCTTCCGATATGCTTCCAACCGTGTACCTGAAATTGCAGATGAATTTTACAAAATTGACCAAGCGATTTGTGCAGGATTTGGATGGGAAATGGGGATTTTTGAAACTTGGGATGCCATAGGAGTACAAAAAGGCATTGATTTGATGCGGGAAAATGGTTTTGAACCTGCGGCTTGGGTTAATGAAATGATTTCAAATGGTTGCAACAGTTTCTATCAAACCGAGGCAGGGGTTCGTAAATATTATGATTTAGGAACAAAATCGTATCTAACGATTCCTGGTTCTGAGAAAAACATCGCATTAGCTAATTTCAAACCTGAAAAGGTTGTTTACCAAAATGATGATGCGACCATCATGGACATTGGTGATGATATTCTTTGTTTAGAATTTCATTCAAAAATGAATACCATGGGGCAAGGTGTTTTGGAAGGAATTCAAAAAGCGATTGATTTAGCAGAAAAAAACTACCGAGGTTTAGTGATTGGAAACGAAGGCATCGAAGCCTTCTCTGCCGGAGCGAATTTAGGTATGTTATTTATGTATGCAGCCAATCAAGAATTTGACGAAGTCAATCAAATGATTGCCATTTTCCAAAACACGATGATGCGGGTACGTTATTCATCGATACCTGTTGTGATTGCTCCTCATACACTTGCATTAGGTGGAGGTTGTGAAATATGTTTACATTCGGATAAATTGGTGGCACATGCGGAAACCTACATGGGTTTAGTGGAAGTGGGTGTTGGATTAATTCCAGCAGGTGGAGGAACCAAAGAAATGGCCCTTCGCATGGGTGATGCGCGCCAAAATGGGGATGTGGAATTGAATCGTTTACAAAATGCCTTCATGAATATTGCAACGGCAAAGGTCAGTACATCTGCCCATGAAGCAAGGGAAATGAATTATTTAAGACCCTTCGATCGAATCATTTTAAATCGAAGTCAATTGATTGCTGAGGCTAAAAAAGAGGCATTGGCATTAGCAGATGCTGGTTATGTTCAAAAACAACCTAGATCCAATGTTTGGGTAGAAGGCAAACAAGGTTTGGCTTTATTCAAAGCTGGGATTTACGGAATGAAATTAGGAAATTACATTTCTGAGCACGATGCTTTAATTGCCAATAAATTAGCTTATGCCATTTGCGGGGGTGATTTAGATGCACCTCAAATGGTAACTGAACAATATTTATTGGATCTAGAAAGAGAAGCATTTTTATCGCTTTCTGGCGAGAAAAAGACTTTGGAAAGAATTGGAAGCTTATTAGGTGGTGGAAAACCATTGAGAAATTAATCCTTTTAACATTTGACTTATGAATGCATACATCATAGCAGGATATAGAACAGCAGTGGCAAAAGCCAATAAAGGTGGTTTTCGTTCCATGCGCCCAGATACTTTAGCCGCGGAGGTAATCAAGCATTTGGTTGCCCAAGTACCAAGCTTAGACCCAAGCAGAGTCGACGATTTAATTGTAGGAAATGCTATACCAGAAGCAGAACAAGGCATGCAGATGGCTCGTTATATTTCATTGCTTTCTTTGCCTAAAAATGTACCAGGTTTCATCATTAACCGATATTGCGGTTCAGGCTTAGAAGCCATAGCCCTAGCCTCCGCAAAAATCAGTTCAGGAATGGCTGATTGTATTATCGCTGGTGGAACTGAATCGATGTCGATGTTACCCATGATGGGACACAAAACCGTATTAAATTACGACATTGCTACAGAACATCCAGACTATTATATAGGAATGGGATTAACAGCAGAAGAAGTAAGTAAAAAATACGAAATCGGCAGAACGGCACAAGATGAATTCGCTTTTGCATCACATCAAAAAGCCTTAGCAGCGCAACTGGCAGGAAAATTTGAAAGCGAAATTGTCCCAATCAAAGTTTCAGAAAATTATTTTGATGCCGCTTCAGGAAAGAAAAAAACGAAAGAATACATCGTTTCAAAAGATGAAGGCCCAAGAGCAGATACTACCTTGGAGGCATTGGGAAAATTAAGACCCGTATTTTCCATGGGTGGCACGGTTACTGCTGGAAACGCTTCTCAAACCTCTGATGGGGCTGCCTTTGTGATGGTCGTTTCAGAAAAGTTTTTAAAAGAATTAAATGTTCAACCCATTGCAAGAATGGCTAGTTATGCCACAGCAGGGGTAGAACCAAGTTTGATGGGAATTGGTCCAGTGGAAGCTATACCTATCGCTTTGAAAAAAGCCGGATTGGTATTAAACGACATTCAGCAGATCGAATTGAATGAAGCATTTGCCGCGCAGTCATTGGCAGTGATTAAAACATTGGGCATTGACCCTAACATCGTGAATGTGAATGGAGGAGCCATTGCTTTGGGACATCCCCTAGGCTGCTCTGGCGCTAAATTATCCATTCAATTGTTCAATGAAATGAGACGCAGAAACCAAAAATATGGCATGGTAACAGCTTGTGTAGGCGGTGGACAAGGAGTAGCAGGCATTTATGAATTATTATAGAAAATACTTTATCAATAAATAGATGGAAGGCTGCCTGAAAGGGCAGCTTTTTTTATAATTTAAAGAATTTACTTCAAAGAGATATTTTATTCAAATATCCGTTTATCAAAAGGGAATTTCTCCACATTAACAATTGAAATTTTAGAAAAATCTGAATGATTGGGATTAATTAGGAAATTAAAATCACCCTTTACAACAACAGAAGGCAGTTTTAAAACACAATCTTTGTTTTCAATTACGAAGTTGCTGCCTATTTTTTGAGTTGAAGGTGGAAAAGGAAATTCTCTCCAATCTTTTGGTAAATCAGATTCATTGAATTCTTGAATTACAAGATCATCTGGTATCTCAATCGTAATTATTACAAAATCTTCCGGCAAGGTAGCAAGGGTTAAATGTACAGCCATTTCAGCCATGGCGAGTGACCTGTTTTGTGCGGTATAAATCAATTCAGTACCTTTTTGATTCCATCTTGCGCCATATAATGCTGAACCTTTACCAGAAGGTGGGGTAGCAAACTTTTCTCTTGCAAGCCTATACACCTCCATTTAGACGAATATTCCGTGGTTAATACGTGTTAATTCACTGATGACAAGTTCCTTGCCATAAGAGTCTTTCAATAAATCAAGTGGTTTTAAACTCCCTAATGCGAAATTTGGCGTATTTAACCATAATTTGAATTTTTCTAAATTACCCAATACATCTAATCCGACCTTAGTAACTTCAGCCATTTCAATTATTTTCTCCGAGTGTATAGGCTTAAAGTGATGCTCAGATGCTACTCTATAACGTTGTAAAGATTTTGTCGAAATGTCTAGAAAATTGGCCCAATCATTTTCAGAAAATGGAGTGTTATTTTGAATCAAGTCAAATAGAGAATAAGGTATTCCTGCTCTTATCGCAATGACAATCAACATTTTATCCTCTAAAAATTCCTCATAGCTAATCCGTCTACCTACATTAATATTACTTGATTTAAAAAAAGCAGCTATTTCTTTATCAAGTTTACCCTCTAATTTTTCAATTGCCGTTGCCATAATTTTAATATTTAGGACATTTGTCTACAAAAATAAGACATTTGTACATATTTTTCAATAACCATCAAATTTACATGATATAAACATTCATAGATCTATAAAAACTGATATTAAAAACCTATTTACAGATAATTTTCTTATCCATCTTTTATGTAATTTCGTACATGTTTAAAGCTGATCTAAGAAAACAATTTCTTGAAAAACGAAAAGAATTGACAGAGATTCAGTTCCAAGAATTGAATAAGAGTCTCTGTTCGAATGTAGAGAAATATATCCAAGAATTAACTAGGCCTCTAACCATTGCTTCCTTTTTGCCCATCGCCGCAAAACATGAAATCGAAACAGCGCAGATTCATGAAGACATTACACGGATGAATGGTGGCCATACACTTTGTTTTCCAAGGGTAATGAATGGGATTGAGATGCAATTTTTCAAAATCAATTCGGCAAATGAACTTGTTTTATCCAAATGGGGTATACCAGAACCTATGGAGGATATTGAGAATCTAATAAAACCTCAGGAAATACAACTCATGTTTATCCCTTTGTTGGCTTTTGATAAAAAAGGGCACCGAGTAGGTTATGGCAAGGGTTTTTATGATCAATATTTGGAACAATGTTCGAATAACTTAATTAAAATCGGACTAAGTCTTTTCGAAGAATTCAGTGAAATAGATGATGTGGAACTGACAGATATCCCATTAGATATCATCATCACCCCTGCTCAGCTGTGCAGAGTGGGAACTATGTGAAAATCCAATTGATTTAAATCTAAAAAACCGAATACATAGAATTATTACAATTTTCCTTTCTAGTTCAAACTTTAAGCCCTAATTTTGCGAGCTATCAAGTAAATTGAGTTGTGAAAATCAAACAATTAGTGATTTTTTTACTGAGTTTTATCCCTTTCTTGTGCCATAGCCAAGATGAAGTAAAAACAAAACTATATCCCATTGATCAGAAGCAATCGATTTTTGATAATAAATACATTTATAAGCGTCAAATCATCGACTCCCCTTCTGCCCTGCAAATTCCTTTATTGGAAGCCAAGGACCCAGAAATCAGTTATGAATTTTTGACTTTTAAAAAACAAAGAAAAACAATGGGCTGGGTTTCCGGTTTATCAACCGCAGTTGCATTGTATTCTTTTTTGAGTAAAGACAAGGTTTCTGATGGCTTTTATTGGTCAATTGTAGGAGGAACAGCTTTATTCAATATTTATTTAGGCACTGTTAGTATGAAACATTTTAACAAAGCCTTAGATCGTTACAATGAATTAGCAAAGTCTAATCAACAGGTAACATTGAAATTAAATCCCATAGGCCCTTTAGGACCAAATTTGGGTGTAGCATGGAATTATCAATTTTAATAGAAGTATAAAAATGAAAGTTGCAGTAGTTGGCGCCACTGGTTTGGTAGGCGGTGAAATTTTAAAAGTATTGGCGGAAAGAAATTTCCCAGTAACTGAATTAATTCCGGTAGCTTCGGAAAGATCCATTGGCAAAAAAGTTAGCTTCAAAGGCAAAGATTATGAAGTAGTTGGCTTTGATACGGCTATTGCTATGAAACCTAATGTAGCTATTTTTTCAGCTGGAGGAGGTACTTCGTTGGAAATTGCTCCCAAATTTGCTGCAGCAGGAATTACCGTTGTTGATAATTCATCTGCATGGAGAATGGACCCTAGCAAAAAATTAGTGGTTCCAGAAATCAACGCAAGTACTTTAACCAAAGACGACAAAATTATTGCAAATCCTAATTGCTCTACCATACAAATGGTTGTGGTAATGAACCCTTTGCACAAAAAATACAAAATCAAACGTGTAGTAGTATCCACTTATCAATCAGTTACTGGAACAGGTAAAGCAGCAGTTGATCAATTATTTGATGAAAGAGCTGGGAAAACCGACTATAACAAAGTTTACCCACACAAAATTGATTTAAATGTTCTTCCTCATATTGATGTTTTCTTAGAAAATGGATACACCAAAGAGGAAATGAAAATGATTTTGGAAACGAAAAAAATCATGATGGATGATTCCATCGCGGTTACAGCTACCACGGTTCGTATTCCAACGATTGGAGGACACTCGGAAGCAGTCAATATTGAATTTGAAAATGATTTTGATTTAGCAGAGGTTCGTGCAATCCTTGAGAAAGAAGAAGGAATTATCGTACAAGATGATCCGAAAAACTTCCACTATCCAATGCCGATTACCGCACATGGAAAAGACGAAGTGTTTGTAGGGCGTATCCGTAGAGATGAATCTCAAGCAAAGACATTAAACCTTTGGATCGTAGCTGATAATTTACGAAAAGGTGCCGCTACGAATGCGGTGCAAATCGCGGAATATTTGGCCAAAAATAACTTAATTTAATAATCAGGCCGGTTCTTCCGGCCTTTTTTATATGACTAGACTAAGTGTAAATATCAATAAAATTGCCACTTTGAGAAATTCAAGAGGAGGAAATAATCCGGATTTGATACAAGTCGCATTGGATTGTGAGCGATTTGGTGCAGAAGGAATTACGGTTCATCCAAGACCCGATGAACGCCATATTCGATATGCAGATGTTTACGCTTTGAAAGAAAAAATTTCTACAGAATTCAATATCGAAGGGAACCCTTTGGAAGAAAAATTCGTTGAATTGGTTTTGGCTGTCAAGCCTGAGCAAGTTACCTTGGTACCTGATGCTTTGGGACAAATTACCTCCAACCACGGTTGGAACACCGTTGAGCATCAAGAATTATTGAAAAAATTAATTCACCCGTTTAAAGAAGCGGGTATCAGAACTTCGATTTTTGTGGACCCTGTGTTGGAAATGATTGAAGCGGCAGTAAGTACAGGAGCTGACCGAATCGAATTATATACAGAACCATTTGCAGAGCTTTTTCCAACAGACCCCGTAAAGTCGGTTGCTGATTATAGAAAAGCTGCATTTAGAGCGCATCAATTGGGGTTAGGCATCAACGCTGGGCACGATTTAAGCCTAGAGAATTTGGCATTTTTCAAAGCCCAGGTAAATCCTTTGGATGAAGTTTCCATCGGACATGCATTGATTTGTGATGCCTTGTATTATGGATTAGAAAATACGATTCAATTGTATAAAAGACAGTTGAGGTAAAATGTAAGAGGTAAGAGGTAAAAGGTAAAACTTTTCTCTTTTCTCTTTTCTCTTTTCTCTTTTCTCTCTTCTCTTTTCGAATATGTTTATGAAATATTTAGTTAAACACTTATTGAAAATTGTTTTTATTCTAAGCTTAGGACTTGGTATAACGACTATTGCTCAAGGTGCTAAAACTTTCACAAAAAATCACAAAAGCCTACATTCAACTTCTAAATCAACACAAAATCAGTTAGTTATCGACCTTGAAGAAGAGGAGGTTGAAGAAGAAGTTGATCAAAATGAGCCTAGCATTGAAAAGGTTTTTTCTCTTGCAAAATTTTCAATTACCACTTCCCTATTAAATATACTTAAACAAGAAATTACCACTTCTCAAGAACACTTTGATCTCATCAAAGCTTATCAAATTTCTTACTTTTTAGCATTTCAAAACCTACGACTGTAGGATCATTTTTCCTCCGTTTTTTACATTTATTTATTCTCAAATGGCATTTCAATGCCCAAAACTTACACGCGATGAAAAAATTTGCATATTTTATCTTATTCCTAAGTATCTCTAATACAATTTTTGGACAAACTGATAATGAAGTTCTAAAAGTCAAATTAAACGAAAGTGGTAGTCATTATTTTCAAACTACTTTTTTAAATCAAGTTTGGGTTCGCACAACAGAAAACAATCCCGGAACCACCGTAGAAGGTAATCCAGAATCGAGTACTTTCGATATTGGTTTAAGAAGAACAAGAATTCAATTATATGGACAATTGACCGATCGGGCATTTATCTATTTTCAATTTGGGCAAAACAATTTTAATGCCCAATACAATTCAACTGGTAATCGGAAAATTGCACCTTTTTTCCATGATGCATTAGGTGAATATAGGGTTTCAGATAAAAATCAATTGAAAATTGGAGGTGGATTGAGTATCATTTCTGGTTTATCACGATTTTCTCAACCAAGTATCGGAACCATTACAAGCATGGATGTGCCTGTTTTTGCACAAACAACAGTAGATCAAATTGATCAATTTTCTAGAAAATTAAGCGTTTATGCAAGAGGACAAATCGGTCATTGGGATTATCGTTTCATATTAAGTGACCCCTTCCCTATCAGTTCCAATGGGCAAACTCCCCCAGCACTTTCTAACTATGCTAATTTTAGCACAAAAGGGCATTCATTGCAACAACAAGCTTATTTGATTTATCAATTTTTTGATCATGAAAATCACACAACTCCTTACATGACAGGCTCTTATTTAGGCACCAAAAAAATTGTAAATATTGCAGGAGGATTTATTCATCAATCCAATGCGATGTGGTCAAAAAATGCTGTAGGAGATACTACTTATCAGCAAATGATGCATTGGGCGGTAGAAAGTTTTGTGGATATACCCCTTAACAAAGCCAGACATAGTGCCATTAATGCCTATTTGGGATATTTTAATACCAATTACGGGACCAATTATTTGCGATACAATGGAGCAATGAATCCAGCCAATGGAACTAATTTGAATTCAAGTAATTCGATAACAGGACAAGGTGCCACGTATGGAAATTCCTATCCCATGTTTGGAACAGGACATATTATTTATTCACAAATTGCTTATTTGTTACCTTCCAAAACGGCAGGTATGTCAAATAGATGGATGCCTTATCTTGCCTCAAGCTTAGCATCTTATGATCGAATGAATGGATTGCCTGTAAATACTTATAATTTAGGTATCAATTATTATTTACAAGGGAATAAAGCTAAATTAAGTTTGGATTTACAAAACAGACCTAGCTATTTTGTAAAAGATGGAGAAGTGAAATCGGGAGATCGATTGAATAGCTTAACACTTCAATTTCAATTGTTTATTTAATAATTCATTTGAAAAAAATGCATGAACATCCAAAAATATTGTTAATTGAAGATGATCAGATGATCAGTAAAAATCTTTCTGATTTTTTATTGAATGAGTCTTATCAGGTGGAACAAGTTTTTGATGGTGAACATGCTTTAGAAAGTTTTCAAAATAGGCATTTCGATTTAGTCATTTTAGATATCAATCTACCCGACATGAGTGGATTTCAGGTATGTAAGGCTATTCGAAAAGAGAATCAAAATACTCCTATTTTGATTCTCACTGCCTATGATGAATTGGAGGACAAAATGGAAGGTTTCAATGTGGGTGCAGATGATTACCTCACAAAGCCTTTTTTCATGAAAGAGGTTTCTGCAAGAATCAAATCATTATTAAAACGTGTAAAAAAACAAGAACCCAATCAAGATATCATTCGAATCGAAGATTTATTAATAGATTTAAGTAAAAATATAGTTAAAAGAGCAAATATAGACATCACATTAACTCCAAGGGAGTTCAATTTACTAGTAATGCTAGTGAATGCAAGAGGGAAAATTGTAACAAAGAAAGAACTAAATAAATTTATCTGGGGCGGGTCTTTGGACGACAACAACAATACGATTGAAGTATACATCAATTTTCTTCGAAAGAAAATTGATAAACCATTTGTCAAACAATTGATTAAAACCAAAATTGGCTTTGGCTATTATTTAGATATCCTATGAATATAAGACAAAGAATATTGGTGTATTTTTCCATCTTAGCTATCGCTATTACTGGTTTTGCCTTCCTTTTGATATTCACGCTTTTTTCTAATTATCGAAGAGAAGAATTTCAACAAAGAATCAAAGACCACATCATCTCGACGATTACCTTTCTAGAAGAATCACAAGCTTCCAACCACAACATCATTCGATCTATGGGGCGTTTGAAAATCAATAAATTATTGAATGAAAAAACCTTACTATTTAATTCAAAGAAACAATTAATTTATTCTAGTTTAGATGACACAGTGATCGAATTTTCCAATGATTTATTAAACAGTTTGAATAGTCGAAAAAAAATCATTGAAAGTAAGGAAGGTGAAAATGACGTAGTGGGCATTTATTTCATCGATGATGGAATCGAATATTATGGCATATCAAAAGCATATGATGAATTTGGTTATAGTAAATTGGAATTTTTAAAATACGCCTTGGGGATATTATTTATCATTATATCGGCACTAATTCTTCTTTCCTCCTTTATTTTAGCCAAACAGATTACGCAACCTATTATTTCGATGGCAGCTGCTTTGAAGATTATCAATATCGAAACAGCGAATCATTTATTACCCATTCCAGAAAATAAGGATGAAATATACTTATTGACCAATCGCTTCAATGATTTAATGCTAAGGTTACAAAATTCATTTGCCTTTCAAAAACATGCCATTCACCACATTTCACATGAATTAAAAACCCCTATTTCCATCTTGGTTTCCAACTTAGAAAAACTGGAATCGGAAGAAGATAAGTTGTTATTGAAAGAAGGAATTAAAAATCAAAAAGAAGATACCAAGTTATTGGGCGACATGATCAACGCTTTGTTGGAAATAGCCAAAGTAGAGACACATTCCAATTTAACTTTTCAGGAATTACGAATGGATGATGTCGTGTTTGATTGGGTAGCCGATTGCAAAAAAATTCACCCAAAATTTAAATTTGACATCATATTTGATGAAAAATTAGATTCCGACCGTGGCGTTTCAATTCAAGGAAACGAGCGCTTGATGAAAATGGTCATTCAAAATTTACTGTTGAATTGTGTCAATTATTCATCAGAAAACAAAGCAATTATTCATTTCAAAAACCAAAGAAACCATTTAATTATTCAAATTTCGAACAAAGGAAAGGTAATTGCAGATCCAGAAATACCCTATTTATTTCAACATTTTTTCAGAGGGGAAAACAGCAAGGGGAAAAGAGGATTTGGATTAGGTTTGGTTTTAGTCAACAAAATCATTGAATTGCATCATGGTAAAATTGACTATTCAAGTACGGTAAATTCAATCAATAGATTTACTATTTATTTGCCATTGCATAAATAGAAGAGGTAAGAGGTAAGAGGTAAAAGTTTTGAGCTCGATGGCTGAGCGGAGTCGAAGCCAGAGGGCTAAAAAAGGAGATAAATTCTAAATAAAAATCATTTTAAGTTCAATTTAAGTTCGATTTCTACAATTTCGTATCGTTGTAAAGAATTCGAACAATGCAAAATAAATTAATATTCCTATTTTGGATGGTTTCCATCAAGGCTTTTGCTTTGGGAGATACCTTATCTATTTCTATTTCTCAGGCCGATAAATTATTTATATCGTCCAATTATCAATTATTGGCTGCGAACTTAAACATCAATGCACAAAAAGCACAGGAACTTCAGGCTAAACTGTATCCAAACCCTGTTCTTACTGCAGACTTTAATGCCATTGATCCTGAAAACAACAAGATTTTTCATTTAGGAAATAGTGGCCAGCAAAGTGTTCAAATTGAGCAATTGATTTTACTTGGAGGCAAAAGAAAAGCTCAAATTGATTTAGCCAAAACCAATACTCAAATGGCGGAATTGGCGTTTGCTGATTTATTGCGTCAGTTGAAATTTCAATTACATGCAGGTTTGTATTTATTAAGTCAAAAGGAATTATTGATCAAAAAGTACGATAACCAATTGGCACAATTGGATCAAATCATGTCGTCATTTGAAACGCAGGTACAAAAAGGCAATATTCCTTTAAAGGATATGGTTCGTTTAAAAGGCGTATACTTAAATTTAAACAATGATCGAGCAGCTTTATTTTCTGATTATTTCGAGGAACTTTCCAAGCTGCAAATATTACTACAAACCAAATCCATCATAAAGCCAAATATCAGCGAATCTGATTTTGCAAAGTTCATCATTCCACTAAAATTGGATGAATTAATCAATAAATCTTTAGACAACAGACCCGATTATTTGATGGCAAAAAAAGATATCGAATTTGGTGAACTTTATCTTTCCTATCAACAAAAATTAGCAAAGCCAGACATTACCCTATTTTCTTCATATGACCAACGTGGCGGAGCTTTTCAAAAACAAGTAAATATTGGTTTTGCAATCCCGTTGATGTTTTGGAATAAAAACCAAGGAAATATTAGTACAGCGAAAATACAAATAGAACAAAAAAATACGCTTCTGAAAAGTTTAAAGAATCAAATTGAGTCAGAAGTACAGAGTAACTATCTCCAATACCAACAAACGGCGAAGGAATATCAAAAAAACATCAACCTTTACAATGATGATTTTGAAGTTACTCTGAAAGGAATGACGGAGAATTTTCAAAAGGGGAATATTGGCATCATTGAATTTGTTGATTTTTTCGAATCATATAACAATGCTCTTTCAGAAATTTCAAGAATTAAAATTCAATTAGCAACTACCATAGAGCAAATTAAATTAAGTACAGCACAAGACAATTTTTAAGTATGAAAAATACGCTATTTATCCTATTGGGGGCATTTATCATTTTTGCTTCCTGTTCCAAAGAAAATAAAGAAGGGAGTCAAGCACTTGCTTTCCGATTAAGCGACACGATGTTGGCCCGCTGTGAATTTTATCACGCAGATTTAGCAGATGTCAAAAATGAACTCCGATTGTTCGGAAAAATCCAAGCAGACAATAACAAACAAGCTGAAGTATTCTCTTTGGTAGGTGGTAATGTCATTAAAATCAATGTGGAACTGGGCGATTATGTCAAAAAAGGTCAAATTCTTGCTGTCATTCGAAGTGGTGAATTAGCTGGTTTTGAAAGAGACAAATTAGATGCATTGGGAAATGTTGCGGTTGCAGAAAAAAACCTGCAAGTAGCGAAAGATTTATATCGTAGTAAATTAACTTCTGAAAAAGACGTCATTGTAGCTCAAAGAGAATTGGAACAACAACAAGCAGAATTGGCCCGAATCAATGAAATTTACAGTATTTACAACATGAAAAAGGGTTCCATTTACAATTTAACTGCTTCTATGAGTGGTTTTATTGTTAAAAAAGACATTTCACCTAATGAACAAATCAGATCAGATAATTCAAACGCCTTGTTTAGTATAGCGGAAATCAATGAAGTTTGGGCTATGGCCAATGTGAATGAAAGTGATATTCCACTGATTCAAAACGGTTATGTGGCTAACGTAAGCACTTTGAGTTATCCAGATCAAATCTACAAAGGAAAAATTGATAAAATCTTTACGACCATCGATCCAGATACCAAGGCCATGAAGGTTAGAATTAGAATTCCTAATACCGATTATAAGTTGAAGCCTGAAATGAATGCGACCATCAATGTTGAATATTCAGAACACAATAAGATGATTACAGTACCCTCTTCTGCGGTCATTTTCGATAAAAGTAAAAACTGGGTAATGATTTACAAAGATCGTTCGAATATTGAAACGCGATTGGTGGAAGTATATCGCCAATTAGGGAACGTAAGTTATATCAGTCATGGCTTACAAAAAGGCGAAAAAGTGATTTCGAAAAACGGCATGTTGATCTACGACGCATTGAATGACTAAAATGAGAGTTTTAATTTTTGCATTTCTTTTTCTGAGTTTTTGGACGATTGCTCAAACAGATTCGAGCAATCGCAGAATCAGTTTGCACTTTCAGCAAACAAGTATTTACCAATATCATTCAGCGTTTTCAGCCAAATATACGGGGGATAATAGTTTGATTCCGCAAGAAGAAGGTGCGATGTCTTTAACTTCTACTCTATTTTTTGATAGTAAACTTTGGAAAGGAGGCAATTTCACGTTTAATCCTGAAATGTCGGGAGGTAAAGGTCTTTCTCAAGCTAAAGGCTTGGGTGGATTTACCAATGGAGAAACATTTCGTATCGGGAATCCGGAACCAGTGGTGTATGTTGCAAGATTATTTTTATCACAAGTTTTTGACTTGAAAAATAATCAATCCATCAAAATTGTCATAGGCAAATTCGGATTGGCGGACTATTTTGATTTCAATACTTATTCACATGACCCTAGAGCACATTTTATGAATTGGTCATTGATGTCGCAAGGAAGTTGGGATTATGCAGCGAATACTCGTGGATATACTTCAGGAATATACGCACAATACATTCAACCCAAATTTGAGATTAGAGCTTCTTTTTCTGCCGTTCCGACTTCAGCCAATGGTCCAGATTTAGATTATCAATATGACATAGCCAATGGAATTAATTTAGAACTTACCAAACCTATCTCTATATCAAAAAGCGATCAAGCGGTTATTCGTTTGTTAGTTTACCGAAATCAAGCAGGGATGGGAAATTACGATCAAGCCAATCAAAATTTCAATGGCACTCCAGATATAACATCTACGAGAAAATCCTACCGAACAAAAATGGGATTTGGAATCAATGCAGAATTGACACACAAAGATATTTTTGGCGTATTTGGTAGATTTGGTTTAAATGATGGAAAAAATGAAACATGGGCCTTCACAGAAATTGATGAATCAATTTCTGCAGGAATCCATTTTTTTGGTCAAAAATGGAAACGTAAAAACGATTTTGCAGGCTTAGCAATCGTAGCAAATGGATTATCTGCATCACACCAAAAATATCAACAATTGGGAGGAAATGGCTTTATGATTGGAGATGGCAATCTAAATTATGGTCAGGAAAGTATTTTAGAAGCTTTCTATAGCTATGCTTTAGACAATACCTCGTTTACATTTTCACCAGATTTCCAGTACATCATCAATCCTGGATACAACAAAGATCGGGGCCCTGTTTGCGTATGGGGTATCCGCGTTCATACCGAATTTTAAATTAATTTATCATGAATAAATTCATTAAAAACCTGTTAGCCTTTTCATTGAAAAATCGTTTTTTCACTTTTTTTTGGGTGGGCATTTTAACGATTGGAGGGGTAATTAGCTACATCAATATACCTATTGAAGCATTTCCGGATGTAACCAACACACAAATCATTGTTGTAACTGAATGGAATGGAAGAAGTGCAGAAGAGGTGGAGCGTTTTGTTACAACGCCCATTGAAATTGCCATGAATAGTGTTCAGAGAAAAACAAATGTGCGGAGCATTACCATGTTTGGATTGTCTGTGATCAAAATCATTTTTGAAGATGATGTAGAAGATTTCTTTGCTAGACAGCAAGTCAATAACCTATTAAACACGGTAAAGCTACCCGATGACGTGGAGCCTGATGTGCAACCTCCTTACGGACCGACTGGGGAAATATTTCGATATACTTTACAAAGCAAAGAAAGGGATTCCAGGGAATTATTAACGATTCAAAATTGGACCATTGATCGTCAATTAAGAGCAGTACCGGGTGTTGCGGATATCGTTGCTTTTGGAGGAAGAGAGAAGACCTATGAAATTGCTATTGATCCAGTAAAACTACAAAAATATGATTTAACCCCTTTGGAACTCTTCACAGCCATTTCGAAATCCAATTTAAATGTTGGTGGGGATGTCATTGAAAAAAATGGCCAAGCCTTTGTGGTAAGAGGTATCGGATTAGTGAAGACCATTGAGGACATTGAAAATACTATTGTAGACAATAATAATGGGAATCCATTATTAGTAAAAAATGTCGCATCTGTCATTATCAGCAATTTACCTCGAGTGGGACAAGTTGGATTAAACTCGAACGACGATGTGGTAGAAGGTATTGTCGTCATGCGAAAAGGAGAAAATCCTAGCGAAGTGCTGGAGAGACTCAAGACTAAAATAGAGGAATTAAACACCAAAGTATTACCGTCTGATGTCAAAATGGTCACTTTTTATGACCGTGATAATTTAATGGCCTATTGTACCAAAACGGTTATGCACAACCTATTGGAAGGCATTATTTTGGTAACAGTAATTGTATTTGTATTCATGGCTGATTGGAGAACAACTTTGATTGTATCTATCATCATCCCTTTAGCATTATTATTTGCATTTCTTTGTTTGAAACTGAAAGGAATGTCGGCTAATTTATTATCACTCGGAGCAGTGGATTTTGGAATTATCATTGATGGAGCTGTGGTAATGGTGGAAGGCTTGTTTGTCACCCTAGATCATCGAGCAGAAAAAGTAGGCATGTCGGCATATAATAAATTAGCCAAAATGAGTTTGATTAAAAAGACAGGAACAGGACTTGGAAAAGCCATCTTTTTCTCCAAATTAATCATCATTTCAGCCTTATTACCCATTTTTGCTTTCCAAAAGGTAGAAGGAAAAATGTTTTCTCCTTTGGCATATACACTTGGTTTTGCCCTGCTTGGTGCGTTGATTTTCACCTTAACACTAGTGCCCGTTTTAAGTTCTATTTTATTGAACAAAAATGTAAAAGAGAAACATAATTTCTTCATCGATTTTATCAATCGAATTGTTGGAAATGCATTTAAATGGACCTTTTCTCACCAAAAGATCACCTTAACTGTTTCTATTGCCATTTTTGCTTTTTCCATTTTTTCTGCCAAATGGTTAGGCTCTGAATTTTTGCCTCCTTTGAACGAAGGTGCTTTGTGGGTAGAAGCAAAATTACCCATGAGTACATCCTTACCTGAAACGGTCAAGATGGTCAAAACTCTTAGAAATGAATTGAGAACTTTTCCTGAAGTGAATGGCGTATTATCCCAAGTTGGCCGAAGCAATGATGGAACTGACCCAAGTGGATTTTATTATGTTCAAATGCAAGTAAACTTGAAACCCAAAGAGGAATGGAAGAGAAAGCTAAGCATCGACCAATTGGTGAATGAAATGGATCACCGCCTCAAGAATTTCCAAGGAATCAACTATAATTATTCTCAGCCTATTATTGATAATGTGGCGGAAGCGGTGACAGGTATGAATGCCTCTAATGCAGTTAAAATTTACGGAGACGACTTAGGAAAATTAGATGAAATCGCTAACCAAGTTATTGCACAAATCAAAGATGTAGAAGGAGTCAAAGACGTAGGAATCTTGCGTAACATTGGTCAGCCAGAAGTAAGTATTTTATTAGATGAAGAAAAAATGGCCATTTACGGTGTCACGAAAGCGGATGCCCAAGCTGTCATCGAAATGGCCATTGGGGGAAAAACCGCAACTTCCAAATATGAAGGAGAAAAACGCTTTGATATTCGAATTAGGTATTCGCAAGAATTCAGAAAGAATGAAGATGACATCATGCGATTAATGATTCCTACCATCAAAGGCACCAAAATCCCTTTGAAAGAAATTGCAAAATTGGAGAAATCAACGGGTCCTGCTTTTATTTATCGAGATAATACTAAACGATTTATTGGGGTTAAATTTTCAGTTAGAGATCGAGATTTAGGAAGTACCATTGCTGAAGCACAAACCAATGTAAAGAATAAAATTAAATTACCTGATGGTTATAGCATCGGTTGGGCTGGTGAATTTGAGAATCAAGTTAGAGCAACCAACCGTTTATCTCAAGTGGTTCCCATCAGTTTAATTTTGATTTTTGTCTTGCTTTTTATCATGTTTGGAAATGCCAAAGATGCAGGATATGTCTTAATCAATGTCCCTTTTGCTCTCATTGGTGGAATCTTCGCCTTGCATTTAACAGGGATGAATTTTGGAATATCGGCAGGAGTTGGCTTCATTGCACTCTTTGGAATTTGTGTCCAAAATGGTGTAATTCTAATTTCTGAAATACATCATCAATCGCTGCAAGAATCCGATTTATCCATAGCTATTTTTAATGCAGTGAAATTAAGAACAAGACCAGTGATTATGACTGCCATGATGGCTGCCATTGGCCTTTTACCAGCAGCTGTTAGTTCTGGAATTGGTTCTGAAAGTCAAAAGCCATTGGCCATTGTCATCATTGGGGGATTAGTTACAGCTACTTTATTTATCTTATTAGTCTTCCCTTTAATTTACCATGCGGCTTTGAAGAAAAGACTATCTAGATAAATTTAAGGTGCAGTAAAAACCTGGAAGGGAATCTGAATAGATTTCTCTTTCAGGTTCTTTTTTTGTATCAATTGAATGGCTAATTCCATGGCTTTTTTACCTTGATTTTCAGCATCCTGAATAATTGTTGCATCTAATTTTTTTGCTTTCACCGCTTTCATTGCATCTCCAATCCCATCCACACTCACCACGACCACTTTATCTTTCAATTTAGCATCTATCAATGCCTGCATTGCCCCTAAACCCATCTCATCATTTTGTGCAAAAACGGCATTAATTTGTGTCCCGTAAGACTGAATCCAGTTTTCCATCAATGCCATCGATTTCGCTCTATCCCATTCACCTGTTTGACTCGTTAATAATTTCAAACCTGGATAATTTTTTAGCGCTGCCATCGCCCCTGCTTCACGGTCAATTTGTGCTGCTTGGCCCATATAGCCTTGAATCATCAATACATTTCCTTTGCCATTTAATTTTTTAGCAATAAAATCAACGGCCATTTTGGCCGATTCTTTATCATCTGATCCCACCCAAGCATCTGGAATTTCTTTGGTAGAAGAATTAACATTGACAATTGGAATACCAGCTTTTTTCGCTTTTAAAACAGCAGGAGAAGAAGCATCAAACTCGCAGGGATTTAAAATGATGGCATCCACTTGTTGACTAATGAAATTTTCCACTTGCTCCACTTGCTTTAAAGCCGATCTTTCAGCATCAATCACTATTAATTCCACTTGATTCGCCTCCGCATTTTTTTCTAAGGATTGTGCCACTTTTTGTATAAACTCATTTTGCATACTCAACATGGAAACACCAATCACCAACTTCTTATTTCCATCATTTTCCTTTTTCCCACAAGAGACAATCATCAAAAGTGCAAATACAACAATGGTACTAAGTCCTACAATATTTTTCATAATCCTATTTTTTAATATTTTGATAAAAGCGATCAATTACAACCGCTAAAATAATAATTCCTCCCATCACAACCTGTTGCCAATAGGCAGATACATTCATTAAATCTAAGCCATTATTAATTACACCAATAAATAAAACACCCAAAAGCGTTCCAATGATACTTCCTTTTCCACCTCTTGTACTTGTACCTCCGATGATAACCGCCGCAATAGCATCTAATTCAAAACCCAAACCCGCGTTTGGTTGACCGGTATTGATACGCGCTGATAACAATATTCCACCGATAGCAGCAAAAATACCACTTAAAACATACACCCAGCACTTAATCCGATTAACTGGAATTCCAGAAACAAATGAAGCTGTTTCATTTCCTCCGATGGCTTTGACATAACGGCCAAATACGGTTTTATTCAATAAAATTGCACAAAACACAAAAGTGATTAGCAGAAAAATAATCGGTATGGGGATACCTATAAAATCGCCATTACCGATAAAATTAAATGACTCAGATAAATCAGAAACTGGGCGCCCATCACTGATGATTAATGCCAAACCTCTAGCAATTGTCATACTACCTAAAGTAACAATGAACGGCGGAACTTTAGACAAAACAATGATCCAGCCATTGATTGCACCCATCAAAGCACCGACCAATAATGCTAATGGTAAAGCAATCCACACATTTCCATCTTCCGACTTGGAATACATAGCAGCAACAACCCCAGCAACGGCCAACATAGAGCCCAATGACAAATCAATCCCACCAGAAATAATCACAAAAGTGACACCAAAAGCCAAAATGGCATTTACGGATACTTGGTTAAAGATGACCATTAAATTGGTTTCTGTCAAAAAACGAGAAGTTTGGGTACTAATCAAAAAACAGATGACCAATAAGGCAATAAAAATTCCGCCTGATTGACTTTTTAAAATTCCCTCTTTTATTTTTTTTATCATCGCTTATAACATTGCATTTTTCATAATTTCATCCGCTTGGATTTGATCTTTCGACAAAATAGCCGTTTGTTTTCCTTTTGAAATAACCAAAACTCGATCACTCAGGTGCATCAATTCAGGTAGATCAGATGAGATCAAAATAATGGATTTACCTTCGGAAACCATTTGATTCATCAAGGTATAAATTTCAAATTTCGCTTGAACGTCAATTCCCCGAGTCGGTTCATCCAAAATTAATAGGTTGGGAGATTGCTGTAAAATTTTGGCAAAAACAACTTTTTGTTGATTGCCTCCACTTAAATTTTCTACTTTTTGATGTTCGCTTAAATGTTTAATTTTCAGCTTACTAATATGTTTTGACGCAATTTCCTGCTCTAAATCAAGCGGTAGAAAACCCAATTTTTGCAAATCTGACAAAACAGATAAAGTAATATTTTCTCGAATCGAAAATTCAGGAATAAAACCCATCGCTTTTCGATCTTCACTGACGTAAGCAATTCCAGCATCAATGGCATCTTTGGGCTTATTAAATTCTACATGTTGACCATTCAACACCATCTCCCCTTCGTCCTTTTTCAACAAACCACTGATCGCCATTCCGATTTCCGTTCTTCCAGCTCCCACCAAACCTCCAATACCCACAATTTCCCCCGCATGTAAATCAAAATTAATTTGCTCAAATTTCCCTTGACAGGTCAAATTTTTGATTTCCAAAACCTTCTCTCCGATTTGCACTTGTCTGCTTGGAAAAAATTGATTCATTTCTCTCCCCACCATTTGAAACACAATTTCTTGTTCGTTCGTTTGTATTTTCAAATTACTCGCAATCAAATTACCATCTCGCAATACCGTTATTCGATCCGCAAAATTGAATATTTCTTCCATTTTGTGGGAAGTAAATAAAATACTTACCCCCTCCTTTTTTAATTTTTGAATCAAATTTTGAAATAAAACCACTTCCTTTTCACTCAAAGAAGAAGTAGGCTCATCCATTAAAATCAATTTCGCTTTTTGGGAAATAGCTCTTAAAATTTCCACTAATTGCTGGTCTGCAATGGATAAATTTTTGACCTTTTCAGCTGGATTTAAATGAATCTGACATTCGTTTAAAAGAAGATTGACTTTTTCGCGCAAATGTTTTTTTTGTTCCCAAGGGAAAAAACCTAATTCCTTTTCTCTACCTAAGTAGATATTCTCTTCCACACTGAGCTCAGGCACAAGCATGATTTCCTGGTGTATCATGGAAATTCCTGATTCCATGATTTGGCGCAGATTTTTATTCGCTCTTTTTTGTCCAAAAAAAATCATCTCTCCTTTATCTGGAGAGATGATTCCTAAAATAATTTTCATCAAGGTTGATTTCCCAGCTCCATTTTCACCGACTAGCGCATGAATTTCACCCGGAAATAAACTTAAATCTATTTTTTGAAGCACATTAATCCCTGAAAAGCCAACTGAAACGCTTTTTAACTCAAGAATAGGTTTGTCTTCTTTTTCTTTCATTCACCCATTTTTAGCAAGGCAATTCTACATTTGTGTCCTTCCATTGACGGTCTCTTCCGGATGCAATTACTGCTTCACAGATTTTTTGAGTTTGTAAGGCCTCTTTGAAAGTCGGTGAACAAGGTTCGTTTTTCTCAAGCGACAACAAGAAGTCGGCAGCTTGATGCACGAAACTATGTTCATATCCAATGATCAAACCTGGCACCCACCATTTATCCATATAAGGTTGATCTCCGTCCGTTACTAAAATGGATTTCCATCCACGAACAATGGAATCATCACTATGATCAAACATTTCTAAACGGTTCAAATCATGTAAATCCCAACGCAAAGAAGCGTGTTCTCCATTGATTTCAAAAGTATATAATGCCTTGTGCCCTCTTGCGTAACGAGTAGATTCAAATAAACCTAAAGATCCATTATCAAAATGGCAATGGAATAGGCAAGCATCATCAATACCAACCTTTTGTTTTTGTCCAGTGCCTGAATGTACACGTTCCTTAACAAAAGTTTCTGTCAAAGCTGAAACATCATTGATACCACCATTTAACCACAAAGCTGTATCGATACAATGCGCCAATAAATCGCCAGTAACACCCGAACCTGCGGCTTCAACATCTAAACGCCAAGTTCCAGCGCCACCTTGAGGTACATCTGGACTAATCGTCCAATCTTGTAAGAAATTAGCTCTGTAATGAAAAATACGACCTAATTTACCTGAGTCAATGATTTGTTTAGCCAAAGAAACAGCTGGTAAACGACGGTAATTATACCAAACCGTATTACGGACACCTGTTTCTTCAATGACTTTTACCATTTCCTCTCCTTCTGCCAAAGTTCTCGACAAAGGTTTTTCGCACAAAATCATTTTCCCAGCTTTAGCCGCCGCAATGGCAATTTCAGCATGCGTATCATTCGGCGTGCAAATATCTACTGCATCGATATCATCTCTTGCAATTAATTTTCTCCAATCTGTTTCATAAGAAGCATAGCCCCATTGAGCAGCAAAAGCTTTTACGTTTGCTTCATTTCTGGAACAAACAGCCTGCATAACTGGCTCATAAGCTAAATTGGGAAAAAAGTTGGTAATTCTATTGAAACCGTTTGAATGGGTTCTTCCCATAAAACCAGTTCCTATTAATCCTATTCTTAATTTTTTCTTTTCCATGTTCATCCTCTTTTACCGATTCTTAAGACCAGCCATGAGCTTCTCTTACACGAATCATCGTTGCTAAAATATCATTCCACGTTTTTTGTTGTAACATCACTTCGTTCGAGAACATACAACCATCCCAACAGATATGCTTAAATGCTTTGGTTAATTCACCTTTTTCATCTCTTAACCAATAACCCGCATCCTCTGCTACGACTAATTTACCATTTGGATCTGTTGCTTGACAATGACGACCTGTTTTATCATGACTACCTGTTCCATGAACTGTTCCGTCATTTTGTGCCACGTGAAAATCAATGGTCCAAGGACGCAAAGCTGAAGTAATTTTCTTCAAAGCATCTTTCAATACTTCACGATCTTGCCAATCATATTGATCTGGTAAAATACGATGCTCAGGCGCATTGTAACCCATGGTATAAAGAAGCGTATGCGACATATCTGCCTGAAAACCAATGTTTTTACGATCTACTGCTTCCAAGGTTTCTACCATGTGCTTCCATGAATGCATACCTCCCCAACAAATTTCCCCTTCTGCTGCCAAACGCTCACCGTAATCTGCCGCTACATCACAAGCACGTTGGAATGTTTCTACAATTTTCTTTGAATTTCCGACAGGGTCTTTTGCCCAATCAGACACACCACTGGCAGAATCTATACGAACAATTCCATTCGGACGAATTCCCATTTCTCTCAAGGTTTGTCCAACTTCACACGATTTACGAACCATGTCTACAAAATGATCTTGATCTGCTTTGCTTCCTATCGCAGGTCCACCCCAAATGGGAGCCACCAAACTACCAATTTCTAAACCGTGGGCTGCTACTTTGTCCGCCAATCGTTTTGCACCTTCTTTACCTGATTCAATATCGAAATGTGGGCCTAAAAGTCCAACATCTACTCCATCGAATTTCGTGCCATTTACTTCTGCAGCAGCTGTCATTTGCAACATCTGATCCAATGAAATAACGGGTTCTGAATCAGGTCCTTTACCAACAATTCCTGGCCAAGTTGCATTATGCAATTTTGGATATATATTATCTGGTTTCATATGATTTATAGGTTTTTAAAATAAATTTAAAATTTCAAATCTGGATTTTTAGGTCCAAAGTGTTTCAACATAACAATTGGATCCGTTGAAGAATGGTTCGTAATCGTTACCCCTTCTTTCGCAGCGGATTCAGTTACAAAAAATTCATCATTCGTTAATTGTCCATAACGGATTAAAGCAGGAGTTTCGATATTCCAAACACCCATTTTACCATGTCCTTGCATCATGATAAGTCCATAAGCAGCTGCATCAGTAATCGTAACCGTTTGTCCAGGGAAAATGGTTAATTCTTTGGCACTAAATGCATCCGAACGGTAGCAAATCCATTTTTCTGAATAGCCTTTTGCTTCCATTTCTTTTTCATCAGCAACTGGAATCGGTTGCATAAAACGAGTTTCCAATAAATTCGGATTGGTATTTAAATCCCAATCAATTACTTCCATCAATTGATCATAATTACCTATTTCCTCTTTTGGAGTACCATTCCACAATAATTCCTCTGGAATCACTGCTTCATTAACCAAAGATTGATACATCGCAAACACATCAGAGGCTTTTTGTGGCTCATAGGTACACATACTTCCTGGTGCGTGCAACATCCCTGGAGGCACATCCCAACCCGTTCCTGGGATTAGTGGGAAGGCTTGAGAGAACATGGTGATTTTATTATCGCCTTTGGTGAAATTCATCAAACATTCTTTGATTTGCTCTTTGGTTGTTCCTGGAGCGATTCCAAAAAATGTATAAGGGAAATCTCCACCATGATTATTCAATTGAGGAGGAAAATAATACGCTTCTGGCTTTCCTAATTGTCCAATTTTCGCCGCATGTTCATCGTTGTGATGAATGTGATGTGGCAATGGTCCCATGTTATCAAAAAACTTCGAATACATCGGCCAAGATTTATATTCATTCCATAGGCGATCTCCAATGATTTGAGCACCTAATTCTTGAATCACATCTACCAACAATACTTGCTCCTCTTTTCCGCCTTCTGTGTAAACAACAGCACTTAAACCCTCATTTTCACCCGTCAATGGCCCGTTTTTAGCAGGAGTTGTAGATGATAACCAACGCTCATCGATTCCACCTCGCACTCCACCTAAAACATAATAATCATCTGGATGTAATTTTATTCTTCTACCGGGTACACAAAAAGAACGGGGTACCCAAGTTGGAGCTAATCTCAAAATTCCTTTTCCTTGCTCAAGGGCCTTTGCTGCTTTATTTTTCATTTTAAAATAGGCTTATATATGTTGTAAAAATTCTGTTAATTCATTATTGTTTTTTTGTTGATCTAGCACATCCAAAGTAATTTCAAATTTCTTGGTTTCGTTCGGTGCTAAGAAAATCAAGGATCCATCCTCTCTGGCGGCCTTTTGACCGATGGGTGGATGAGTTCCGGGTTCTACACCTGTTACATATTCATTGACACCAAAATGTTGCCAATTGGTTAAACTAGGTAAAGAACGTTTATCATATTTCATGCGAACTCCCAAGCCAATTTTTGAATTGTACAATCCACAAACTACTTGGTGATTCACATCTTCTGCTGCATCTATAAATGCCACTTCTTCTCCATTTCCCAAATGAATATCCAATGGATCTGGACATTTTTTATAATCATTCCCTTCCTTGAAAATCAATGGTTCATTGATTCCCTCAAAGCGGTATTTCCATTTTCCTTTTGCTAGAATATCTGTACCTGCATCAATCAAGGGCCAGCCAAAATTAAAATGGTACAATAACATCAATGGAGCTGAAGTATTCCCTTCATTCAACACTTCATCTTGAATTCGAATAAATGGCTCTCCCAATCTACCCGAAATGGTTCTCTTTAGGGTAAGACAAGGTCCAAAAATAACGTTTTGACGAATGATACCCGTAATACTCATATCCAAATTCCCAGAACGAATATCCGGTTGAATGATGGATACAATCTCAGCCATCTGATTGCTTATTTTTCCATGAACCCCTCGACTGCCATGTTCATCCTCTTCAGGACCACCTACATGGTCGAGTCCACATGTAGTTAAAAGTCCACCACCAAAGGTACGTAACCAATGTAAACCTTGGTCAGCAAATGGTTGTGGACTTGTAACTCCTGCATGACTAATCCATGCTAAACTTTTTTCTTGGTAAAAGGCTTCCGCTATGTCCATTGCACGGTCAAGTACAATTTTATAGCGTAAGCCAGAACCTGTATCCATCCAAGCAACTCGGACTCCCTTTCCTGCTCCGTTGTCTAATACAGAGGTTTCTATTCCTCCGAGTTGCTTGTGATTAGAGATTTTATTTTCCCAAGGATACTTCATTATTATTTAATTATTTATGATTCAATTATTTAGCAGCTGGTTTTGCGAACATTGCATTCGATTCGTTTCCACCAGATAACAAATAAGCCATCAAATCTTTCAATTCTTCTGCACTTAAACTGTTAATCAAGTTAGCAAGCATAGGTGATACACCTGAATATTTCACAGAAGTAACATTTTTCTTCAATACTTTTTCAACTTGATCCGGAGCATAAGGGTTTTGTGAAACATAGAATGCTAATTTATCTTGGTTGGTAATACGTCCTACCACAGATGTTCCATTTCTCAACATCAATTGAGAAGCTGCATATTGGTCAGAAACTACTTTATTTGGATTAATAATAGCTTCCAAGATATCCTTTTTAGAGAAACGAGTTCCTAAATTGGTTAAATCTGGACCCACATTTCCACCGCCATCAGATCCTAAAGCATGGCAATTTTTACAAGTGGTAGCAGCAAACCAAGATTTTCCATTCGCAAAATTACGGTTCGTCAAAGGTTCATCTAACAAAGCAACTGCTTCTTCCAACTTCCAGTTTTTACCAGGACCTTTTGGATAATCAATTTTCACTAAGTCATTACCATTGGCTGTCAATAATTCAGCACCCGACATTTTATCATATTTAGCTCTTTGAGCCTCCGCCACATTTTTCAATGCCAATTTACGAGCACGATCAATGAAACCTACATAACTACGACCACCGTTAAAATTAAATCCATTACGGAACCATGTGAAATAACGATCATGTAATTCTGGCGTCCAATTATTTTTAGCTGCACTTAACATTGTTCCTAAATAAGTAGCTTGTGCCGGTGGAATTTTCTCCAACATACGAGCGATATCTGTACCATATTGAGGATTACGCATAATTAAATCGGCAGAAGAAGTAGCCGTTTCAACACGATAAGCTGCCACAGATGCAGTATCTTTTGTTTCCATCAACTTCAAAGTTCTTGGTATAATACCTGGAGCTTCTAAAGTAATCAAGATACGGCTCAATGAACGAGTTAAGTTCATTTGTTTCGCAGGATACAAGGCATCAAACTTAGCAACAATAGCAGCAGATTGAGAAGCATCTGGTAAACCATTGCGCAAAATATTCAATTCAAATGCACGGATATAATCAATTTGCAAAGCCTCATTAAAGCCTTTGTTATCAATTTTCAACAATGCCGCATTAATAGCAGCCTTGTTTTCAGGCTTGTCCGCGCGAATCAAACCAATTAAAGCATTGATTGCTGCAACGGGATCTTTTTCATTCAAAGCTTTGTCTTTCCAAGTATCTACTGGATTGTGCTCCAAAGCAATACGAGCTGCATAACGCACAAAACGATCAGGATTATTCAATTCAGGCCAAGCTGTTGCAACTGCAGCTGGATTAGGTCCTTGGTGGAATTGCTCTAATTTACGACGTAATTCATTCAAAGGATTGATCGATGGTGCTGGAGCTTTCGCTACGGCCTCTTCAGGACCTGCATAATACACGCGGTACATATCTGATTCCAAACGACGACCACCAATCATAAAATACAAAGCTCCATCCGGGCCTACCACACCATCCGTTAATGGAAGTGGAATTCCTGATAAAAATTCTTCTCTGTCAGCTGTGTAAGTTGAACCTTGAGGCTTTAACTTAATTAAGTGAGCAATACCGAACGTCCAGTCGAAAGCCAATAATGATTTCTTGTATTTAGCTGGAAATTTAGCATCTCTTAAAGATAATAAACTAGTAGGTGAACCTTGTCCAATGTTTAATACCGGAGGTAAATTATCAGGTAAAGAAGGAGACCATTTGCTATTACCTGTTCTCCATCCAAATTCAGAACCAGAAGTTACGTGGCAAATACGCGTTGGGCGGTACCAAGGTAAACCGAAATCCCATTCCATATCTGCATCATAAGCAAATAAATCGCCCGACTCATTGAAAGCAATATCAAACGCATTACGATAACCCGCACTTACTAATTCATATTTTTTGCCCTCTGGATCAAAATTCAACACATATCCACCTGGTGCATAACGATCATTGGCGTGTCCACGTGGGTCTTTGATTAAAGGGAACAGGTTGTCTTCATGCCAATTTTTTGGTAAACGGTAAGCATCCAATGCAGGTACATCCGTGTGGTTACCATTGATTAAATACAAAGATTTTTTATCAGGTGAAAGAATGATGGAGTGAGGACCATGTTCGCCTTCTCCTTTAAATTCTTTCATTAAGGTAATTTTATCAAATTGATCATCTCCGTCCAAATCTTGAACGCGATACAATCCACTACCTCTTGGAGCATATCCTTGAGAAAAACCATTTCTTCCTCCAGCCGCAGCAGCAGGTTGAGGATTAGCTGGAGTAGCGCGTGCGTTGACAACCACATATAAGCTGTTGAAAGCGTACAATAAACCATGCGCATTTCCAATACCAAGCGTATCTACTCCTTTTCCAAACTTTAATTTTTCAATTTGTGGAGTCACATCTTTTGAACCGATGGCAGGAACTTTCAAACGAAAAAGTCCACCGTATTGATCGGAAGCAATGATTCTACCTTTATCATCAAAACACATAGCTACCCAAGATCCAATTTTAGCATCTGAAGGACTATATAAATGTTCAATTTTAAAGCCTGGTTGGAGGCGGATTTTATCTATTTTGGGATTTGCACCTTCCTCAACGGCAGGGTTTACTTTGAAGAGCGAATTAAAATTCGCACTAGCCAAAGCAAAAATCGCCCCAAAAACAATGGCAATTTTTAATAATGTTTTCATTTTCAATTTGTTTATAGGTTTATTTTAATTTTTTCAAACGGATATTTTTGTACTCTACTTTCATCGGAGGTCCTACGTGTACTTGCATGCCTAACCAACCCGATTTTTTTCCATTAACTTCATCTAAGTCTGTTACATCACTCATCAATACACCATTCACAAAATGCTGTAAATGATTTCCCTTTGCAATGATATGAATTTCATTCCAATCTTCAGATTTGATGATTGTTTTTAGTGAATCCGAAGAACCTAAAGAACCTGTCACTTTACGAGCAGTCCAATTATTTCTTTGCGAATATGTTTTTAAATTATTCTTTAACTCAGGATCTGTTTGCTCGTTTAACACAGAAATCTCTCCACGATATGCCAAAGTAGTACGAGCTCTTTCTTCGTAATTTTGACCTGTATAACGATTAGCGCCATCAATGTCGGCTTGATATCCTTTTAAAGCAAAAGGTAAGTCTGGTGTTAATTCCTCTGAACGATAATTGACACCCGTATTCCCTGCTTTTGCAATTTTAAAGTCAGCTTTGAATTCAAAATCGGCAGGTTGATCTGCACGATAAATAATGAATTGATTTCTTTTCAACGTAGTTGCTGGAGTGATTTCACCAACAATACAACCATTTTCCACTCTCCAATAAGTAAGATCTCCATCCCAGTTTTTCAATGTTTTTCCATCAAAAATTTGTTTGAAACCTTTTTCCTTTGATTTTTTAGACGAATTGGAGTCATCTTGTTTAAAAGATATTACAGAGAAAAGTAGACAAACTACCCCCATGTAAAGTATTAATTTTTTCATGTTACTAGGTTTTAAGTTTAAAATTTAAAGAAAAATACATAGAAGTAAAAATGTTTTAGGGGGTATCTTATGATTTCTTTTGAAGAAAAATAAAAACACCTTTCTTATTCGATATCACGATATCTTTTTTACCATCTTTATTCATATCAATAATTTCCAAATGTATTCCGGAACCGGAATCATTATCGATTTCATGTTTCAACCATTTGGGATTTTTACCAGGTAAACATTCAAACCAAAGTAATTTAGCTGCTTCCAATTCTCCTGGATCTTTTCCATTATGCGCCATGTACCTTTTGCCTACCACAAAGTCATTCACCTGATCTTTTGAGAAATCAAAAGCAGCCAATGAATGTGTTTGAGAAAGCTGATTGTCAATCAATTGAGTTTCGACCTTGTTCCCATTTTCACTTAGAAGATGGTACCAAATTCCATAATCATGTGCGGAAGAACTGATTAAATCCATTTGACCGTCTAGATTCACATCTTGTACGACAATCTGAGCGGCATCGTGTTGAAGGTTCAACGGATGGAATATCCAATTTTCTTGTTTGACATCTTTCGGCGATTCCCACCAACCCTCTTTGATAATAACATCTTTTTTACCGTCTTTATTCAAATCGCCAAAACCTAAACCGTGGGTATATTTATGAGTTCCGATTGCTGGGTTATTACTGATGGCATGTGAAATCCAATTTGTATCCTTTTTCATCGATGGCGATTCCAGCCAAACCACTTTTTTAGCTTTGGAATCATTGCAAATAATATCCTTTTTACCATCTAAATTGACGTCTTCAAATAAAGGGGATTCATTTCCAATGGAATTAGAAAGAAAATGTGACTTCCACAAACCTGGTTTGTTTTTAGGATTTTCAAACCAATAAACGGCCTCTCCCGGTAAACCAATTTTGATGATATCTACCCAACCATCTGAATTAATATCTTGGCTAAAATTCAAAAATGAATTACTATAACCATCGTCCACTTTAAAAACATGATTTTTATCAAAGGTTTTCAAAGAACGATCATAGCGAATATCATCTGAATATTGATTTTTTTCCCAATGTGGCGCTTTGAACCAAAAGGCTCCAGCGACAACATCCAATTTCCCATCATTATTGATGTCTGCAACACTAACACCCTCTGATACAAATTCATTAGAAAGAACTTTTTTTTCAAAACTAATCGTATTTTTTTGAGCCTTAAGGCTGAAAAAAAACAAAAAAGTCATACTAGAAAATATATAAGAAAATGTTTTCATCATAAAGTAGAATTAAATAGCCGTCCCTAAGATTGGAACGGCTATTATCAAAACAAAAAACAAATTTTACTTAATATTTGGATTCAATGCAGCTTCATCAGCAGGCATTGGGTAGTATTTTTCAATTACACTAAATGAATTACTACGCAAAGTATAACCTTTTTGGTAATAGTATGAGAAAGGATTTGCTTTGATTTCAGCTCCATAAGCAGTAATAACAGCTTTGTAAGTATCTGTACGAACTAAGTCATGCCAGCGCTTATTTTCAAAAGCTAACTCTACACGGCGCTCTTTCATCAAAGCAGTACGGAATGATGCTTGGTCTGTAGCAGTTGTCTCAGCTAAACCTGCACGCTTACGAACCATGTTCATAAAAGTAGCGGCCTCAGCTGTTTTACCTTGCTCATTCAAAGCCTCCGCTAAAAACAATAATACCTCTGAATAACGATATACAGGCCAGTTCATTCCATGGTTACCATTTAATGAGTGCGTTTTCATGAATTTTTTGATGATTGGATAGGTTTTGCCTTCCCATAAAGTAGAAGAACAAGTAATATAACCAATCGAAGCATTTTTACGCAAATCGCCATCTTCATAAGCAGCAATCACATTCGGAGTTGGGATATTATTACCTTCACCTGTTTGTGGCTGTGGATTAGAAGTTCCAGAAAGAGTCTTTAATTCCGATTCTAACATTGGACGAGGCAAGAAGTTGTACATGAAAGTTCCATTGTAACCGTTAGATCCCTCTTGAAACTGAACTTCAAATACACTTTCAGCATTGTTTTTATTCGCTGTACTAGTTGAAAATACGTTGTTGTAATCTGGAATTAAAGAATAACTTCCTTCAGCAACTACTTCTTTCAACAATTTTTCAGCACTTGGCCAATCTCTCTTAATGATGTACAAATTAGCCAAAACTGTTTTCGCAGCACCTGAAGTAGCACGACCTGCTTCTTGAGTAGCTTTTGTCTTCAAAGAAGCCGCAGCACCCGTCAAGTCTCCGATGATAATTTTCTCTAAATCAGCAGCCTGCCCTAGTGGTGCAGCAGCAGCTTCACGAGTAGTTACTGGAGTTAATTGCAAAGGAGCCTTATTGAAATAACGGTACAATTCAAAATAAGCGAATCCACGCATGAATTGTGCTTGACCTTTTAAATTTGCCTTTACTGTTGCATCAAAATCAGCTTTATCAATCAAAGACAAGATTTGATTCGCACGAGCAATAATCAAAAAATCTTGACGATATTGGTTCAAAACGTGCGTATTGGTAGTTAAACCATTCGAAACTGGAATGGAGAAATCAGCCAAATCCTCTTGTTGTTCAGTTGCACCAAACGCAGTGTTACGTGCATAATAGGTGTTATCTGAGTGCATCTCTGACAATAACCAAGAACGGTCATTGTAGATAGTTCTTAGAGGAACATAACATGCGTTGACAGCTTGTTCAAAATCCGATTGGGTTTTAAAGAAGGTCACCGAACTTAAATTGGTTTCTGGAGTAATATCCAAGAAACTCTCTGTGCAGCCCGCTAAACCAAGGGCTAACAAACAGCTTAATATGATTTTATTTTTCATTGTTTCTAAATCTAAAATATATGTGATATATCTGGCCTAATTAAAAGTTAAAGTTGGCTCCAACAGTGAAAGTACGTGGAACTGGGTAACTTGAGAAGTCAAGACCTTGACTCAAGTTTCCACCATCTCCTTGTCCATTTCCTTGAGAACTAACCTCTGGATTTGGTCCACCCCAATAATTAGTAAATACATATGCTTGTTGGCAAGAAGCATAAACACGAAGCGATTTATACACCTTTGAAGGCTTATTGAATGTATAACCCAATGTGATATTACGGATTGTAAAGTAAGATGCATCTGCGATGAAACGAGAGTTAATCCAGTCACGCTCAATACCTGTTACGTTACCACCACCAACAGTAGTACCATATTTACCATCACCTGGTTGAGATTCTGATCTCCAACGATTTGCCACTTCTTCCAATAAGTTAAAAGGACCATCTAAGTTAGCTGTTGAATAAATATGACGAACCAATAATTGGTTTCCATAAGATCCAGAACCAATGATATTGAAATCCCAATTCTTGTAAGTCACGTTATTTGTAATACCATAAATGAAATCAGGGAATGGATTACCCATGATTACTCGGTCATCGTTATTACCACCATTTGTGATTACACCATCTCCGTTAGCATCCCAAAGTTTAATTGTACCTGGGAATGAACGACCAGGAACTTTAGGGCTAGCATCAACATCCGCTTGGTTTTTGTACATTCCTTGAGAAATAAAACCATAGAATTGTCCGAATGGTTGACCTACTTTAGTAATGTGGAAAGTTCCATATACACGATCAATTCCTGGAGCTAAAGCAACCACTACGTTACGATTGAAAGAGATATTCGCATTGGTTGTCCATTTTACTGCACCCGTAGTATTTTTAGTGCTTACGCCAAATTCATGTCCCCAGAATTTAATTTCTCCAATGTTATCGTTGAAGTTACCAAAACCAGACTCTTGTGCAATTTGAACAGAATACAATAAGTTAGTTGTATTTTTCAAGTAGTAATCATATGTGAAGTTCACACGGTCATTCCAAAGATTTAAATCCAAACCTAAGTCTAATTGACGTGTTTTCTCCCAACCTAAATTAGGGTTAGCTAAAGTTGAAACTGCAGCACCTGGAGCTACTGTATTACCAAATACTCCATTCACTGTATTGTTGATCAAAGCATATTGCGTGTAATTACCGATGTTATTATTTCCAATTTCACCAATACTACCTCTAATTTTCATGAATGATACAGCTGGAATGTCTTTCATGAATGGCTCATCAGATACAACCCAACCCGCTCCGATAGAAGGGAAAGTTCCCCAACGATTATTAGCACCAAAACGAGAAGATCCATCACGACGAATCGCAGCGTTAATTAAGTACTTACCTTTGTAGTTATAAGTAGCACGTGCTAAGAAGGAAGTCAATGCCCACTCTTGTACACCACTATTTGTTGCTCCACGGTTGATATTGATCGCACCTTGAATAGTTGGTAGACGGTCATCTGAATAAGTATCTGCCTGAACCTGAGTAGATTCTTGACGGAAATATTGATTTGTATAACCTCCTAATAACTCCAATTTGTGATCTTCGTTGATTGTTTTGTTATATGTAACAGTATTCTCATTCAACCAAGATAAGTTTTCAAAGTTTTGACGAATGGAAACCGCAGTTGTAGGTGTAGGAGTATTCAAAGCAATCGTTGCTGTAGATGGATTAAACCAGAAATATTTCGTTCTTAAAATCTCACCATTCATACTTGTTTTGAATTTCAAGCCTTTGATTGGCTCATATTCCATGTAACCATTTGTTAACAAATTGGTTGTTGTTGTCTCATTTGTGATTTCTTGAGCAGAACGAACCCAGTTCGCATACGTCCAAATATTACCTGTACTTGCAGGAAATTTATTGTATTTGGTTAAAGTAACTCCATCAGCTTCATAAATAGGCATGATTGGCCAAGTATGTATAGCATTGAACAAAATACCATTCGAACGATCACCGTCCGTTCTAGGCGTATTATCATACGTCAATTGAGGAGCAACGTTAAAACCAATCGTTACTTTATCTGAAATATCATATGCAGAATTCAAACGCAATGAATAACGCTTGTAGTCTGTATTTAGAACAACCCCTTTTTGATCTAAAATACCTGCAACCAAAGAAGTTCTAGATTTTTCTTTGTTTGAAGTAATAGATAAGTTGTAGCTAGTAATTGGTGCATTTTTTTGAATCAAAGCATCATACCAATCGTTATTTTTTCCTGCATATTGTGAAGGATTTTGGAATTCAACGGGTACAGGTTGCTTCGCATCTTCGTAGAATTCTTTCTTGAATTGAGCAAACTGAACCGCATCCATCATTTTAATACGACCTTTCATTGGAACTTGTTGAACTCCAGTGTAAACATTAAAGCTTACGTTTGTTCCACTTCCTTTTCCTTTTTTGGTGGTAATCAAAACAACACCATTCGCAGCACGAGAACCATATAATGAAGTTGAAGCAGCATCTTTCAATACCGAAATATCTTCAATCTCATCTGGGTTCATAGCACCAATTGAACCTGTAATTGGAAATCCATCTACAACATATAAAGGTTCAGAACCTGCAGAAACAGACAATTGACCACGGATACGGATACTCATACCCTTTCCTGGTTGACCCGTAGTTTGGTTAATTTGAACGCCTGCTAATTGACCTTGTAATTTTTGGCCGATTTGAGTAACTGGTAAATCTTTCAATTCTTTGTAACCAATGGTTTGAACAGCACCTGTAATTTCTTTCTTAGATTGAGAACCATAACCCACAACAACAACCTCATTCAAGGTTTTGTCATCAGCGTCTAAAGAAACGTTCAAAGTAGCCTGCCCAGCATAGCTTACATTTTTAGAAGAATAACCCACCATACTGAATCGTAGATTATCTCCAGATTTAACATCAATCTTGTAATTACCTGCCGCATCAGTAGAAGTACCGCGCGTAGTTCCAATAATGGAAACCGTTGCACCAATTAACGACTCGCCTGTCGAGCTGCTAACTTTCCCTCGTAAACTTTGTTGCTGTGCAAAAGCAACAGAGGTAAAAAAGAAAATCATGACCATTAGCATCGCTAAGATCCGATTTCCTTTTTGGAAATAGTCAAATTTGTTTTTCATAGAAATAGGTTTAAAAGTTATCAAAAAATTGACCGCTGAAAAGAAAACTAATTCTTTATCACGATGTAATTTTATCAAAGCTTTGCAAGTAAACTATCCTTAAATAACATAGGATAGTTAAAATATTTCTAAAAAAAATGAAAAATAAATACTATATCCTATAATACTTTCCCCGAATCTAACACATATATCCTTGTTGCCGTTGAATAATTACCCCCACTTGGATCTTTGTATTTCAAATCTAAATAAAAGGCAGAATATCCCTTTTTAGGATAACTTTGCTCAATCTTGATGTTGGATAAATCGGAAATTTTCACTCGCTCACTTAACCATAAATTATTTCTAAAATCTCGGTCAGAAGAAGTTGTATGCCACAAAGTTGCCTCTACAAAATCTTGACTCAAGGCTTTCACCGATAATTCAGCAGCGGTTTTATTGGATTTAATCTCCCAAACCGGCAATGGCAAATCCCTGTTTTGAACCACATTGGCAAAAAATCCACTCAATGCCTCCAAGGCTTGTTTTCCTCCTGCCAAATCATGTCCCGCATTTGGCACATAATGTATCAAATTTTTATTAGGGATTTCATTGTAATAATGCTTGGTCGCATCTACCGTCCAATAAGGATCGTTGGTTCCAATGAATATCATTTTGGGAATATTGTACTTTGCCCGGTAAGAAAATGGATCAATCATACTCGTAATTGCCTTGCCATCTGGTGTACCTGTACCTTGTGGAATACCCAACTTCACATAATCCTCAATTTCGATACTATATTCTCCATAAGTAGTGTATTGATAATTCAAGGTGGCTGGCATATTCAACATGTCTATCACCATCGGTGCAATTGCCTTCACTCGTTTATCATCGATGGCTGCACTCAACCAAGTTGTCCAGCCTCTTTTCGATGCGCCAGTTACCACAAAATTATTGACAGAAAATTCCGTTTTTTTCTTCACAAATTCTTGCACCGCATCCATGCCACGAACCGCTGATTTTACCATTGGAAATAACAATGGCCAAGTAACATCTTTGTCTTCTTTGTATTTGTGAAGTGTATAAGAGATGATTTCATCTTCTGTTCGACCATCAAAAATAGGTTGATTAGGCACTTGTTTGATCAAAGCGACAATGGATTTGTTCTTTGCAGCAAAGGCCGACAAAGCTGGCCAAAGCCCATCTTTGTTACTCCAATTAGGTTGTTCCTCTTTATTTGATCCACCTGTAATAAAAAACAAGGCATCTTCGTATTTACGATCTTTAGGAACAAATACAGTTAATTGATGTCGCCAAGTTATATCATGCCATTTTTGAGAAGTTAACAACAAATGATAAGCCATTACTGATCCTAAAGCTGTCGAATCTTTCAATTCCCATTGGAAACTTTTGTCTCCATTTCCCATATAATCTTTCAGGGCCGTCTCGGGCGTACTTTTCGATTTTTGTCCAAAAGCTGGGACACTTATAAATGCTAGGACTATTAGCCAAAGTTTCGTTTTCATATTTTATTTAAATGCTTTTGAATATGTTGGTAACTTTTTAATACTAATTCCGCTTCAGTAGTATAATTTTTCCTCCAAATACAAGCCGCTGGCAATAAAGGAGTAAATGCCTCCACGACTAACCATCCTTTGTAATTCATCCGCTTTAAACCATCGAAAACATTATCCCAATGAACTTGTCCTTCACCTAAAGTCGCTCTAGTGCTTTCCGACAACTGAATATGTCCGATTTCATCGGCAATTCTCACCATAGCTTCTCCTGTATTAAACTCTTCTATGTGCGCATGAAATGTATCAAACATGATTTTCACATTAGGATGATTGATGGCTTTCACCAAACTATGCAATTGATCCGCTGAACTAACCACATAATTTTCAAAGCGATTCAAATATTCCAATCCTAAAATCACGTTCTTGGACTCTGCATGAGCCGCCACAGCCAACATACTTTCCTTGGACCAATCCAATTCTTGTTGTGTGGGCGCCGCTCCAGAAAAAACACCCAATGCCGAATGATAAGGACCCGATAACCAGGTCGCTCCTAAATATGCGGTTACGTCAACTGCCTTTTTCAAGAATTCAATTCCATTTTGACGAACGGCAGGATCCGAAGAAATGGTATTCATATCAGCGCCCAAAAAGGTCACCGTAAACACCGTTAAGCCTAATCGGTCAATTTCCTCTTTCCATGGTTTCCAATAAGCCAAATCTGTATTGAAAATAGGAATCTCCACTCCTTCATAACCTACTTCTTTGATGTATGCCAAATGTTGGATAATCGACTCGTTCATATCTGGTCCATAAACGAGGGTATTCATTGCAATCTGATATTTCATTTTATTCGAATTAATATTTATTTTGAGTTAACCATTCCTCTGTAAGGAACATTGATATCTAATTTTCCTCCCCACTTGGTAGGTACTTTTTTTCCTAATTCCCAATGAATGGCATTGACGATCAAGCGCTGAAATGGCTCAACGGAAAAATCTTCTGGATGCCCCATCGTAGTAAAAAACACTTTCCCCTTGTATTCATTTTCCCAAGTCCAAGCAATGGGCTGATCTACTGCTGCTTTATCTGGATTAACCGCTTTACCCATGATTAACCAATCTGTTCCTTTTTTCGGATAATCTGGTAATACACGATACAACCAAGAACGTACATGAAAAGTAGGATCCACGCCTGTTAAAATCGGATGTTGCGATTTCTCTGGAATAATGGTTGCATCTGTACTTGCATTATGCCCGTAATGAGTGTGTTGAGCCTTTCCACCCCATCCTGGAGGCGCACCAAATGCTCTTTCTGCAAATCCATTGTAAGATTCTAAAGGATCACCTTTGGGATAATTGAACGAGTGCGTGCTCGTTCTAAAGCCCATAATAGGTTTTCCAGATTTCAAATAGGCTTCAATATGGGCAACTTGATCGGCTGGTAATAATCGCCAACGCAAAAAGAATACCGCTAAATCGGCATCCGCCAAGGATTCCAATCCAGGAATATTTTTTTCGGCATTTTGATCGGGAAATGATTTGAGAATTTTGGTTCTAAATCCATATTGTGATTCCAAGGTTTTAGCTAAAAGTGGGAGCGTTTCTTCTCCACTGTATTCATGATCTCCGCAAACAAAAACAATCAATGGTTTTTTTCCGGATTTTTTCTGTGAAAAACCCGTTTGAACGAAGACAAAAACCAAACAAAAACTCAAAATAACTCGAATAAAATTTTTCATCTATTTTTCTAAAGGATGTTGTTGTAACAATTCAGATACATTATAAAAATCTTTTTTGGCGGCAACAGCTGCTCTAACTGCTTTTACTTTTTCAGGCTTAATCACGGAAGCCTTATTTCCAAAAGCATTCCGAACATAAGTCAAAACAGACGCAATTTCCTTGTCATTCATCAAGCCCCCATAAGGCGTCATTGGAACCTGTCCCGGATATTTCACACCAGAAACCTCAATTGGTCCCATCAAACCTTTCAATACCAATTTAATCAGACGATCTTCATTACCTGTCACCCAATTAGACCCTGACAAGGGTGGAAAACCCGAAGAAACCAAGCCTTTACCATTTGTTTGGTGACATGTATTGCAATAACCGTCTTTGGCAAATAATTTTTGACCTTCCTTGAACATGACTAAATCATTACCCAATAAATCCGACTCCACTTTGGCCTCTTTCTTCTTGGCTACATTTTGACCAGATGCATGAGCAACCGCTATTTCATGGGGTTCTTTCATCCAATCATCCAAAGGATGTTTTTTAGCCAAAGCTAAAATAGGTAAAGCCTTTTCTTGAGGCAACCAAGAAGCAGCTACGAATGCTTCCATTCGAACTCTTCCATGTTCATCCTCCGCTGCCTTGGCCAATAATTCCGCTTGATTGGCCACTTGATGCCCTGTATATCTTAACACACGAACAGCAGCAGCCCTTACGTGATAATCCTTTGAATTCAATAATTGATTCAATATTTTTTGATCTACTTTATTCAATCCCCAAGAAACCCATAAGGCTTCTAAGACATGGTGTTCGTAATTAGGATCTGATTTGTCTAATTGAGCCACCCAAGTAGTAATTTTTGGCAAAACTTCATCCGCTTTTCTTCCTCTCAATTCCCTTCTCACTCGGTATCTAGTACGGTATTCAGGCAATTTTAAATTGTCCAATAGTTCCTCAACAGAAGCACCAAAAACTTTTGCCGGTTTAACCAAAGGTCGAGATGGATAAGTAATTCGGTAAACTCGACCATGCGTATGATCTCTCAAAGGATCCCTTGCATTATGTTGCATGTGACCAATCAAAATATTGTGCCAATCTATCACATACAATGATCCATCGGGTGCAAACTCCATATCTACCGGTCTAAAATTCCTGTCTTCACCTACGATTAAATCTTGGCGATGTTTTGACGTATATCCAGTACCGTTATCCGTCAAAATATGTTGTTTCATTCCTAAAAAACCAATGGTATTATTGATTAAAAAATCACCTTGTACTTCATCTGGAAAATGTCTGCTGTACACAAATTCCAAACCAGAAGTTGGGCGAACCAAATGCTTTTCTTCAATCAAGGTAAATGATTTATGTCCGGTTTGCCCGTATCTATTTTTTGTGGTTCCTGGCATCATCCATCTTACATCTGGACCTGATGTTTCTGCAAAGAAATTTTGTCCCCATTTATCAAAAGCAATCCCCCAAGGATTTGGAATAGACAATTGTGCCACACGCTCCAAATGCTTTCTAGCAGGATTATACCGCATAAATCCACCATTTGTTGCTCGTACTGTACCATAAGGCGTTTCAACATTTGTATGTAAAAAGACTCCTTCTCCCATGTAAATTGCACCGGACTCATCTGTCACAAATGCAGAAATTTCATGGTGCGTATCATGGTCGTCAAAACCACTTAAAATTACTTCTTTGGTATCCGCATGATCGTCGCCATTGGTATCTCTTAAAAAGACCAAATTAGTCCCTTGGGAAATATAGACTCCATCATGCGCAATTTCCATTCCAACTGGTACGTGAAGTCCTTCGGCAAAAACAGTTTCTTTATCGGCTTTCCCGTCGTTATTGGTATCTTCCAAAATAATAATTTTATCGTTCGGTTTCGGATCGCCGGGCTTATAATGCGGATAAGAAGGCATACAAACTACCCACAATCTACCTTTATTATCAAATGTCATTTGAACGGGTTTAGCCAAATCAGGAAATTCTGCTTCAGAAGCAAACAATTCGATTTTATACCCTGGTGCAACTTTAATGGCATTCAGTGCCTCTTGTCCATATAAATAAGTCAAACTTCCATTTTTCTCTGGATTAAAATTCGTTTTGACGGGATCTAATTTTCGAGTCTGTGCATCCGCCGCTACCAAATCAAAGGATTGTCCATGAATCGCTGCCTGAATCGCCTTTTCTCTATTTTCTGTCATTTGACGAATTTTTTCAATTTCAGCAGGGTAATTATCTGGTCCAAAAGGATTGTATCTTCTTCCATACACGTGAACACCATTCGGAATTTTATAATCGGTGTGCCACATCCAGTTTTTCTCTGCTACGGCATCATAGACCGATTTACGTCTGGTTTCAATCGTGGAATTTTTCTTTCCAAAAGCTTGGTCGGCTAAGAATAATGCTAATTTTTGATACCCTTTATCATTCAATTGAAACCCATCAATCGTCAAAGGCTCTGCCGATTCTTCGTACCATTTTTTAGAAGCCGAAAATGCATCAATAAATAAAACACCTTGCTTTTCGCAAACCTCTTTCATGGCTTGAGAATAGAGAGTCAAATTGGCATTTTGTTCTTTTCCATTGGGTAAATCATACAAGGCAGTCAAATCCTCAAAAGCAACGGGTGAAACAATTGCTAATTTTGGAGCAGAAGCACCATTGTATTTTTGAGCCAAAGTATGTTGGATAAATGCAGTCAATTCTGCTTTGTAATTATCCAATTTCGCTTTACCTTCATACGACTCGCTATATCCAAAAAATCCAATAACAATATCTGTTTTTAAACGCGTCAACCATTGATCATGTGTTTCTAAATGACCCTCGCTACCCGATGGATTAGCGAATTCATCTTGAAATTTACCTGCACCGGGAAATGCCCAAGGCTGATTTCTCGCTGAATGTGGACGAAAACCTGGGGTATCTCCACCATCGCATAAATTTCTAACCCGTAAATTATTCTCTGGGTACCTTAGATGCATTTCTGTTTCAAAATGATCGTAATTGATCATTCTGGAACCCATGTTTCCACCCACTAAAGCAATGTGCGAATTGATGGCCAAGGGAAGAATCTTGGGAGCTTTGGGTTGCAAGAAACTAAGAGAGCAAACAGCGATGATGATTAAAATCACGCCTAATTGAATCTTTTTAGACATTTTTATTATTTTTTATAATTAAAATAGGTTTTGGCACACAAAATAGAAATAAAAAATCATTTACCTTTTATAAATGCAACTAAATCTGCCATGTCTTGCAATTTAATGTTCGCTTCTAAACCATTTGGCATGGCAGATAATTTGGCAGACAATCTTGATTTTATTTGATATTTTTCAATCAAAGTAGTCACACCTCCCATCTGTTTTAAACTCAATGAGTTATCATTTTCAGAGGTAATAATGCCCGACAATTTGGTACCATCTTTTAATACAAGCTCCCAATTGCCATATTTATCGGCAATTGAATTATTAGGATTAATGATTTCCGTGATAATTGACAAAGCATTTCTACTTTTTAACGTAGATAAATCAGGTCCAAAAGAAATACCACCTACACCAGCAATTTGATGGCAAACGGTGCAATTGACTTTAAAAATTTCTTTTCCTTTGGCTGCATTTCCGGCCATTTCAGCGGCAGGTAAATAATTTTGTAAAATGGCTTTTCTGTCTTCACTAATGGCCAAAACCTCTCGTGCTAATTTACGAACCACGGCATCATCGGAATTCATTAATTCCACAATCTGTGGCCAAGCTAAATCTGCTCTTGGAATATTTTTATTGGCAACTTCTTTCAATAAAGTGGTCATATAATTCAAATGAACCACCATATAATTGATCCAAGCCTTCCGAGAAGGCATGTTCATTTGTTGATATACTTGATTGATTTTTTTCAAATCAGTTGAACCTAATTGACTTGGCAAGGCTTTAATGGAGGCCAACTGAATCGACTCACTAGGTTTTGTAACAATGAATGAGACCAATTGTTGATTGAATTTTGGATCTTTTTGAAGGGTCAAAATAGCCAAAGCATCTTCCTGAAAAAGGGCATCTTTGCTGGCTAAAAATTGGGTATAAACTTGTTTGAAAAAAGGGGAATTTTGTGGAATTCCCGTCAATTTAAAGGTCTCGATAATCGCCTTACGCATTTTGCTGGAAGGCGCAATTAAAAACGACTGAGCTAAGGCATTTTTTTGAGGTTCAGTTAATTGCACTTTATGTTCGGCATAAGCAGCATAAGTAGCTAAACCTTTCAACAATGCCGCTTGCCACCAATCATTTCCAACAAGATTATCTGAAGTCAATGACAAAAAGCTTAAGTCATTTTTCTTCAATAAAGCAGCAGACAAATAAGCAAAGAAATTCTCTTTTCCATCACTTGGTTTTGCACCAAAATTAGCGATAGCACTCTTTAATAAATCTAATTCTGTCCCTTTGGAAGCCGCAATGGCAGCCACTCCTACCCAATGATCATCAATATCTTGATTGACAATTTTACTTCTTAATGAAGCAACTTCAGGGAAATTGAAAAATCCAGAAGAACATAACCATTGAAAACGCACTCGCGCAGAGGGATCATCAGCGACTTTCACGATAGAAGCTTTCAAGCTTGGATCTTGAGCAAAAGCAGGGCGATTCATTAACAAATCAGCTACTTTAAGCGCATTTTCTCTTACTCCTTCTGTTTCATTGGCTAAAGCATTGGATAAATCTTTGGTAGAAATTTGATTGAAATCCTTCAATAACCAAAGTGCAGGAATACTCGCTTCAGCTTCTTTTTTTTCCAATATTTGATGCAAAGATTCAGCTACAGAAACATCTTTTCTTTGATACAATAAACGCTGCGCTGTTTTGCGATACCAGCCATTTTCTGATCGTAAAAGTTCTACTAATTTATCTGATTTTTCAGCAGACAATTTCAATTCATTCATCCAATCGAACCCTTTGGCGCCTTTCTTGGTGATTCTGTAAATCCGACCTTTGGTTTTTCCATTGTACAAAGCCCCACTTTTATTAACCTCATCCGACATCCATTCTGGATGTTCAATCAATTGACGATAATAATCCACGACGTACAAGGCACCATCGGGACCCACATAAAAATTAACTGGCCTAAACCAAGGATCCTTTGAGGCTAAAAATTCCTTTTTCTCCAGTAAACGGGAACCTTTGAAGGTTGCGCCATTTGAGTTAATAATATCAGCATGCACCAAATTATGTACTGGCTCTCCGACAAAAGTGACTTTGGAGAAATCCTTTCCAAAAGCACCGCCATCGTACCAAGTAATCCCGCAAGAGGAAGTAACAACGCCCACATCTGTCAACAATTGATGATTCGGGTTTTCAGAAATGGGGTAAACCTCGCAGGCATCGCCATGATCTGGAATTTTTTCCATCGCTTCAGGAATAACCAAATTGGGATTCATACTAGTGTAGCGCGCGTCGATAACCTCATGAAAAAGATGATCCGCATTATCTGTATAAAAATGATGTCCCCATGGATCAAATGTGTGCCCATATTGAGTCTCGCCTGACATGGATTCCAATCCAAAAACATCTGGCTTGAATCGCACGTTTCGGCCATTTCCATTTTTAGCTAATTGAGGGGCTTTTGCATTACTTGGGTAACGAATATCACTTCCCTTGTCCCCAAATAAATACTCATAGGCGAAAGAATTAATTGACCCTGAGTGACCAAGATAGATCCAATTATCAAGACCAAATTTGGGTGTATTCATGTTATGTTGAGGATTTGACAAGGAAAAACCTGTCAAAACCACCTCCCTTTTATCCGCTTTATTATCGCCATTGGTATCTTCAAAATAGAGAATATTGGGTGCGTCTGCCACAATAATTCCTTTTTTCCATTTCATGATTCCCATGGGGAGCGTCAATGAATCGACAAAAATTTCCGATTTATCGGGAAGTCCATCCTTGTTGGTATCTATTAATTTTCGAACTTGACCCGTCTTACTTAAATCCAAAGGATAACCTGGCATTTCTAGTACATACCAATTTCCATCTTCATCAATTTCCATGGCAACAGGGTCGGCAATAAGCGGCTCCGCAGCGACCATTTGTATGTCAAATCCTTCCATAATTTGGAAGTCTTGCATGGCTTTTTGATGCTCTTTGGACAATAATGGAGCATTTTTTTTCTCTGGCGTGCAAGCATACATCACTAGTACGACTAGCAGTAGTAGATAGCGCATTTTCAAAATTTTTATAGGTTTAGAATTGCAAGTTAAAAGAAATTTTATCAAATCTTTTTTTCATCAAATAAAAAAAGTCCAACAAAAACACTAAATTGAGCAAAATTTGAACCTATTAAACAATGAAAATACTGTATCTACTAGCACTTTTAGTGTTAGCGAATGGCGCATTCGCGCAAATTGAAAAATCGGAATTTATTTACGAAACAGCTCCTTTCCCTTCTTGTCATGCCTCTACTATAGAAGAAACGCCTACTGGTTTAGTGGCTGCTTGGTTTGGAGGAACGGAAGAACGCCATAAAGATGTGGGAATCTGGGTAAGTAGAATGGAAGGCGGCAAATGGACAGCTCCCGTGGAAGTGGCAAATGGTGTTCAAAACAAAGATATTCGTTATCCTACTTGGAATCCTGTGTTATTTCAAATGCCACAAGGAGAATTATTGCTTTTTTACAAAGTAGGTCCAACGCCCAGAGATTGGTGGGGAATGATGCGCCGTTCTAATGATGGAGGAAAAACCTGGTCTAACGCAGAAGTTTTACCAGAAGGCATTTTAGGGCCCATTAAAAATAAACCCGTTTTATTAAAAGACGGCACCTTATTATGTCCAACTAGTTCAGAAGATAATGGATGGAGAGTCCATTTTGAAATGACCAAAGATGGAGGAAGAACTTGGTCTAGAACCGATGCCATCAATGATGGGAAAGAATTTTCGGCCATTCAACCGAGTGTCTTATTTCTAAAAGATGGTCGTTTACAAATCTTATGTAGAAGTAAAAATGGAAATGTTTTAGAGGCATTTTCAAAAGATCAAGGAAAAACTTGGTCCGCGTTGAAAGCAACTACTTTGCCAAACCCGAATTCTGGAACAGATGCGGTTACTTTAAAAGATGGCAGACAAGTATTGGTGTACAATCATGTAACCAAAGAATCCAGAGAATGGGGAGGAAATCGTTCTCCATTAAATGTGGTTATTTCAGAGGATGGACAAACCTGGAAAGAAATTGCTGTTTTGGAAAACACACCCAAAGCTGAATTCTCCTATCCAGCTGTTATTCAAAGCAAGGATGGGAAAATCCACATCACCTACACTTGGAAAAGAGAAAAAATCAAGCACGTTGTAATCAAATTATAATATGGAATTACCCATTCTTGATTTAAGTATCATTGTCATTTACCTACTCTGTATGGTAGGAATTGGAATTTATTTTTCCAGGAAAAATAGTAGTTCCGAGCAATTTACAACAGCCTCTGGGCAAATCCCAGGTTGGGCATTGGGACTTAGTTTCTATGCCACCTTTTTAAGTGCGATCACTTTTTTGGGTGATCCAGGAAAATCATTTGGAAGTAATTGGAATCCTTTTGCATTTAGTCTTTCTATCCCATTTGCCGCTTGGGTTTCTACCAAATATTTTGTCCCTTTTTACCGAAATAGTGGCGAAATAAGCGCCTATACACATCTAGAAAAAAGATTTGGATCTTGGGCAAGAACCTACGCGATGTTGTGTTTTATCATGACACAATTAGCCAGAATGGGGACTATTTTTTATGGTATAGCGCTTACTATCAATGCATTAACTGGCATCGACATGCGTTTAATCATCATCGTTTCGGGATGCTGTATTATTTTTTACACGGTTCTTGGCGGTATGGAAGCCGTGATTTGGACAGAAGTGATTCAAGCTATTCTAAAAACTTGCGGTGCCTTAATGATCATTGGAATTATTTTATACCAAACAGGTATTAGCAAAGTCATTGAAATTGGAGTTCGAGATGATAAGTTCAGTTTAGGAAGTTTTCAGCCAGATTTTAGTACGAGTTCCGTGTGGGTCGTTTTGCTGTATGGTTTTTTTATCAATCTGACCAATTTTGGTATTGACCAAAACTATATTCAACGCTATCACACTGCTCAAGATGCCAAGGCTGCTGCCAAAAGCATTTGGTTATGTGTCATGTATTTTGTGCCCGTTTCCTTTTTGTTTTTCTTTATCGGAACAGCGCTTTATACTTTTTACATGGAAAACCCCGCTTTAATTTTGGAATTAAAACAACAAGTTTCCATCGAAAAAAACATTGCGATAGATGCTTTGCTCCCTTCTGATTATGGCGACCGTGTGTTACCGTTTTTCATGAAAACACAAATTCCCAAAGGATTTTTAGGCTTATTGATGGCAGCCTTGTTATCTGCAGCTATGAGTACCATGAGCAGCGGAATGAACAGTTCAGCAACTGTTTTTTTAAAAGACATATATTTGAGATACATCCAAAAAGACCTTCCTGCCAAAAAGCAATTAACCGTTTTACATATTGCTACCATCGTCATGGGTTTATTGGGGATTACTTTTGGTATCAGCATGATTGGGGTTAAAAGTTTATTGGATGTTTGGTGGAAGTTATCTGGAATTTTTGCGGGAGGAATGCTCGGAATCTTTCTGATGGGTTTTTTATCCAAAAATGTGCAAAATTTTGCCGCAAAAATTGCCGCGATTGCTGGAGTAATCATTATCGCATGGATATCATTTAAAGATAGTCTACCGGAATATTTAAAGAGTCCTTTTGATTCAAAAATGACAGTGGTCATCGGCACGATTTCCATCGTTCTGATGGGCACAATTATTCAAAAATTAAAAAGTAAATCGTAAAATGATGCAACAAAAATTACCGAAAGGCTTTGTACCTGTAATGATAAGCTCTTTCAATGATGATTTAACATTGGATTTGGATGGAATCGCTCGATTAACGGAAATGTATATTCAGGCGGGAGCAGTAGGTTTATTTGCCAATTGTTTATCCAGTGAAATGTATGAATTGAGTCGGGAAGAAAGAATACAATTAATAGATACCGTTGTTAAAGCAGCCAAAGGACGAGTACCCGTTGTTGCCACGGGAACATTGGAAGGAAGCATTGAAGACATGGCTCAATTCTCCAAAGAAATTTATGCACTAGGAATTCAAGCCGTAATCATTTTAAACAACCAAATGGTCAAAGAAAATGAGTCGGATGCCTTATTTTTAGAACACATGCATCATTACATGGAACTAACTCCAGGTATTCCATTTGGAATATATGAATGCCCTTCTCCTTATAAAAGATTGATTAGTCCTGAAGTTTTAGAAGATTTATTACCTTCTGGCCGATTGGTTTATCACAAAGATACTTCACTTGATTTTACCAAAGTAGCCAATCGAATTAGGATGGCTCAAGGGTATAATTTTGGTTTATACGATGCTTATATGGGTCATGCAGTGGCTGTTTTAAAAGCTGGAGCAATGGGATTATCCTGCATTCAAGGAAATTATTTCCCTGAATTGATCGTTTGGCTTTGTCAAAATTTCAACCAAGTTGGAAAGGAAAAACAAGTAGAGGAGGTTCAAAAATTCTTTTTAGACAACATGGATGTTATGCATGATGTATATCCAACAAGTGCAAAATACGCCTTGCAAAAAAGAGGATTTAAAATCAATCTCGCTACTCGAAGAGCAGTGGGTACTTTAACAGAAAAACAAACAAAAAACATCGACAAGCTTTTATTAGACTATTCGAGATTGTCGATGGTGGAGGGAATTGGATTAGGTAAGAGGTAAGAGGTTTTTCTCTTTTCTCTTTTCTCTTTAATAATATAAAGTATGAACATCAAAGCAATTCTTCTTGTAGCAATGTCTTTAGCGACTGCATGGGCGGTGCGGGGACAATTTGGTCATGAGCATGGAGCGGCATGGGCGGGCTCTATTGGGTCCATCAGTATTTTATTGTTAGCAAATCGCAAAGATTGGACGGCAAAAGCATTTCGAATCATTTTGGCAGGAGCATTGGGATGGGGAATTGGAGGAGTGATGAGCTATGGATTGGTGGTTGGATATGGAAGAGGGACTGATTTTGTCAATGTCTATTATGGATTAGCCTGTTTATTTATCATTGGAGGATTATATGGATTTATCGGAGGCGGATTATTTGGCTTAGCATTGAACGATTCGAAAAAGAATCCCATTCCTTGGTCCACATTATTGGTAGAAATGGTTGTGGGAGCTTTACTCTTTTATTTTTTCATCATTGTCCAATTCGAGTTTTTGATGACACCACCTAGGGATGAATCTTGGGCAGGAGTGCTTGGATTGGCTACCGCATTGACTTGGTTTTTATTTCGTACACAGCAATGGAAAGCATTAAGAGTAGCATTATTTGCAGGATTGGGCGGAGGATTCGGATTTGCTTTTGGAAATTTCCTGCAGGTACTGGGGACGGTTTCTGAAATTAAATTCAATTTTTGGAATGTCATGGAATATTCATTGGGATTTTTCGGTGGAATCGGAATGGCCTACGGAACATTTACATCCAAATGGGAAGATAGCAGTGAGGAAGATATTCCAAATCAATGGCCAGCCATCCTTTTACTAACATTAATTATTCCATTCATCATGTGGCAACAAAATTTCCGCATGGATCGCTTAAGTGAAACAGTTGGCGCATTGAATTTTTCAGATGCTGAAGCTATTGTTTTATCTCTGAGATGGGACAGTTTATTTCTTATTTTGGCAGCAAGTATGTATTGGATCTACACTTATTCCAAATCAAATCGATTGGAGTATCCCACCTTAAAACAATTTTTTATTGCTCATTTTGGATTATATATCTTTTTAAGTTTACTGGTTACATCTGCTATTTTAAGTACATACCGCATTGAGCAATACTTATATATTGTCAATTTTGGTATTATATTATTCTTGCTCAAAGACACGCAGGTTGTATTTTCATCGAAAGAGTTGGATTGGAAAAAATATGCTAGAAACTTAGTCTTCGTTTTTTTAATCATCGCTGCCTTGGCATTGATTGCTAGTTATTCTCATGGAGAACTAAAAGGAGCGCATAGCAGATTTGATATATGATGTATGATGTATGATGTATGATGTATGATGCATGATGCATGATGCATGATTAGAATACGCGCTCAGCTGTGCTGAGTGTGTATTATGATTAGAACTTTTAGTTCTGAAAACTCATATCCTGCATACTATGAGACTTTTAGTCCTTAAAAGAGAAAAAGAAGATAGATTCATACATCTTACATCATACATCTTACATCAATTAAATTCCTTCGCAAATTGAAAAGGAGTTTTACTCGTAATTTTTTTAAATGCCTTATTGAAATTGGTGAAATTATTGAATCCTGATTCGTAACAAATTTGGGTGACGAGTAATTTGTTTTCTTTGATCAATTTACAGGCATATTCTACGCGAATCTCATTCAAAAAGCTGATGTAGTTTTTCCGAGTTTTGGTTTTAAAATACCGACAAAAAGAAAGAGGACTTAAACTTACAACGCCTGCGATTTCATCGATGGTAATTTTTCTTTTGAAATGTTTTACTGAATAATTATAAATTAAATTCAATCGGCCAGCTTCTTTTTCATTGGTAGTTGTTTCCAATAATCCAGATGATAAAAATTCAATTTCTTTGGAAGAGGACAAAACATCTAAAATTTGAAATAATTGCAAAACCTGATTGGTATTTTCCGAATCTAAAATTTCATTCATTTTTTGAATGATCATTTTTTTTGTTCGCCCTAAAATTCGGACTCCTTTTTTCGATTCATCCATGATATTCGACACAAAACGATTCTCATGCAAATTCATAAATGCACTTCCAAAGAGTTCCGTATTAAAATGAATTACCAAAGCTGATGCTTTCAAATTTTCATCTCCTTGAAAATAATTATCGTCGCTTCGTAAATAATGTGGGCAATTGGAGCCTATGAACAATAAATCTCCATCTTGAAACCGCTGTATACTATCTCCAACAAATTGAGTACCCGTTCCTTTTTCAATTAATAACAATTCGTTCTCAGGATGGTAATGATACTTGTTAAAAAAGTAACTAACTATGTCGCGACGAACACTAAATGACCGTAATGGTTGGTTGGAAACTTTTAATAATTGTGCCTTCATTGAATTAAATAAGTAGAATATTTAGTAGTAACACTACATATATGCCATAATAGTTATGCTATTTGGCAAATTTATTTAACTTTTCAATGCTTAAAATGTATTTTTTTGTTAAAATTTATAAACCTATTTAGAAACCGTCTTTTTGTTAACCCAATTTATTTAATTATGAAATTAACTTTTTACAAACAAATGCTTCGGCATTGCTTAGTTACAGTTGGCTTAATAGCGGGATGCTATTCGGTCACATTCGCTCAGTCTCGACTGATAACTGGAAAGGTGACTTCCAGTTCTGATGGCACAGAATTACCGGGTGTCAGTATTACCTTAAAAGGTACCAGTAAAGGAACTTCGAGTAATATCTCAGGATCCTATTCGATTGAAGTTTCTGGCACAAACCCTGTGCTGGTTTTTTCATTTGTAGGATTTGAGAAAAAAGAAGTAAATGTTGGTTCACGTTCCGTGATAGACATTTCTTTGGCCAACTCGACTTCAGAACTTAATGAGGTTGTTGTTACTGCATTGGGTATCAAACGTGAAGAAAAATCACTTGGATACTCTGTAGGAAAAGTTGCAGGAAAAGACCTAAGCCGTGTCGTTAATGAAAACGTTCTAAATTCACTATCCGGTAAAGTGGCAGGCGTAAGCATTAATGCCACAGGAGGAACAGGATCTTCTGTCAGCATGATCATTCGTGGAGCAAAATCCTTGAGTAATGACAACCAACCTTTATTTGTTATCGATGGCGTTCCAGTGATCAACTCATTGAATAACGTCAGTCAAATTGGTAATGATAACCGCGTGGATTATGGTAATGCCATTTCGGATTTGAATCCAGAAAACGTTGAAAGTGTTTCCGTTTTAAAAGGACCAAGTGCCGCGGCATTATATGGATCAAGAGCGGGTAACGGGGTTGTTTTGATTACAACCAAAAATGGTGCGAAGGCAAAGAAAATGACGGTTAACATTACTTCCAATACCGTTTTTGATCAACCATACAAATTCCTGAAAATGCACTCTAAGTTTGCATCAGGTGTATTACCATTTACTCCTGACAACAATCCTTATCCAGGTGGAATTTTGAGCATCGAAGAAGGCTCTGCAGGAGGAATTGGACCGGAATTAGATAAAGGTTATACTGCTATTCAATGGAATAGTCCAAAGGATGCCAACGGAAAGCAAATTCCAACTGAACTAAAGTCGTATGCAGACAATGTGAAGAATTTTGTTCAAACAGGAATCACAACTACCAACGGAATTTCCATTTCAAACGGTAATGATGTGGCTAATTATAGAATGTCTTATTCTAATATGACAAGTAGAGGTATCATTCCAAATTCTGATTTATTCAAAAATTCATTGGCCATTGCATCTTCCTTCAAACTTTCTAATAAGATCAAATTAAGTACTAATATTGATGTAAGCAGAAACAGTTCGAATAATCGACCAGCGAATGAAAGAGGAACCAACCCATTACAATGGGCTTATGCAGTTTCTCCGCATATCAATATCATGGATTTAAAAAACTATTGGGTTCCAGGCCAAGAAGGTTTACAGCAAAAATCGCAAGCGATTGGTAGCTTCAATAACCCATGGTTCTTAGCCTATGAAGTAAATAACTCATTTGTACGTGACCGTGGTTTTGGTAACATCAAGATGGATTATCAAATTACTCCAGAATTAAGCTTAATGGCTCGCTATTCATTGGATACTTATGGTGAGACCAGAGAGACTAAAATCGCGAAATCGTATACGAGTGAAAAAAATGGTGCATACGGTATCATCAATTTAGATAGATATGAAAGAAACATTGATTTCTTAGCTACTTGGGCGAAAACAATTGGCGATTATTCTCTTTCTTTCTCAGCTGGAGGAAATGCTAGAAATTCAAGAACATCAGACGTGAACAATTCTTCAAAAGGTGGAACAGGTTTGATTATCCCTGGCTTATTTACACTTCAAAATATCGCAAATACTAATATCAACTATTCAAGCTATCAAACTAAAAAAGTGGTTTATAGTGGATACGGTATGGCGAACATTGGCTATAAAGATATGATTTATTTGGACTTGACCGCTCGTAACGATTGGTCTAGTACATTACCTGTTGAAAACAGATCATACTTCTATCCTTCTGCCTCTCTAAGTGTTTTATTGAATGAAATGTTCAACATCTCAAACAATAAAATTGATTTATTGAAAGTAAGAGCAGGCGTAGCGCAAGTAGGTAATGATACCAACCCATATGCATTAATTAACACTTTAGGTAATAATGAAGCATGGGGGTCTATCACACGTTTGAACAAACCAGGTTCCATTTTATTACCAGACTTAAAGCCTGAAATTTCAACTTCTTATGATTTAGGAGCAGATTTAACCATGTATAAAAATCGTTTAAGATTCTCTGGAACGTACTATACAGTTGAAAATCGCAACCAAATTATACCAACAACATTGCCTTCATCAACAGGCTTTACATCAAAGAATATCAATGCTGGATTATTAGTCAGCAAAGGTATTGAATTAACTGCAGGGGGTACTCCGATTGATAAAAATGGATGGAGATTGGATTTAACAGCCAATTTCTATAAAAACGAAACCACCATTAAAGAGCTTTCTGAAGGTTTAAACTTCTATACTTTATGGACAGATGCCAAAGGTGGCGCTTGGACTTACGTGGGAGACAAAATTGGAGATATCTATGATGCTGAAATTGTTACGGTAAAAGATCAAAATTCAAAATACTTTGGATATCCTATCTTAGATTCTGATGGTTCATGGCAATCAGTAAGTGCAAGTAATTCTAAAACAAAAATCGGTAATTTCAATCCAGATTTTATTTTAGGCTTACAAACTTCTTTGAGCTACAAAAACTTTAGTTTAAACATGACATTCGACTGGAGAAGTGGTGGTGATTTCGTATCACAAACTTACCGTTACAGTGAATCAGATTTAAAATCTCAACGTTTCTTGGATAATTTGATTAATCCAAATGGATTAACTGGAGATGCTCTTCGTAATTACTTGGTAGCAAATCAAGATAAAATGATTCGTATCAATGGAAATGGTTATTTCCCAATTGTGGGTGGACCTACCAAAGAATACGGTGGATATCCATTTGAATATGGTGGAAAGGTTTATCCAAATGGTGTATTTAATCCAGGGGTAATCGCCATTTATGATTCAAAAGGAAATATTACTGGATATGAAGAAAACTTAGGTGGACCTAATACGAGAATTTTACCTTATGGAGACAACTATCCTTGGAGCTTTACACGTGCAGCAACCTTTGATGCATCTTTCGTAAAATTGAGAGAAATCTCTTTAGGCTATGAATTCCCTAGCAATTTTGTGAAAAACTTAGGTTTACAAAGTGCGAACTTCTCTGTTTACAGCCGTAATATTATTTTATGGACTGCTTCTAAAATTGGAATTGACCCTGAAACCGCTTTCCAACCTCAAGCTGGAACGCAAGCAGGAACTCAATTCAAACAAGGAATTGAAAGATACAATGTTACACCTTGGGTTATTCCAGTTGGTTTCAAATTGGGTTTAACATTTTAATCTAAGCACCTTAAAACATTAAAATCATGAAAATTAGACTTATAAAAATTGTCGCTTTCACTTTGTTATCAGGAGCTTTTTTCTCTTGCGAGGACTTAACAACAGTGAACATTAACCCCAATGGCGTTCAGCCAGATGTGGTTAACCCGAATTTAATTCTCCCAACAGTATTAACTGAAATGTCTAAAAACTATGTCAATTTAGGCTATCAAGATATTGCTGGAGTAGTACAACATACCCAAAAAGATGCTTGGTCTTCTGGCCATAATGATTATGATTGGGGTGGAAATCAAAGCTGGACAGGTTATTACGATTTATTAAGAAATAATGACTTATTGTACAATCGTTCAGTTGCTTTAAATCTAGAATTTCACCAAGGAGTTGCCTTAATTAACAAAGCATTTCTTTTTGGATTAATCACTGACCTTTGGGGAGATGCACCTTATACAAATGCGTTAAAAGGTGAAACGGGAGGGGTTGCTAATATTCTTCCATCATACGATTCTCAAGAGGTAATTTATACTGGAATTTTAGCAGATTTAGATAAAGCAAATAAGTTATTATCTAAACAAAAAGCTGATTACTCAAATATTGTTGATAACCTTGATGTAATCTATGCAGGTGATCCTACTAAGTGGAGAAAAATGGCAAATTCATTGGCATTACGTTATTTCATGCGTATTTCAAGCAAAAAGCCTGATGTGGCAAAAGCGGGAATTGAAAATATCGTAAAAAATGCTGCTAACTATCCAATTATTACAGCTAACTCTGATGATGCAACTATGGCTTTTCCAGGAACAAGTGATGGAACTTCTTGGCCTGCTAATGCAGTGTATGATGTCAGCGGTAGTAATTATAGACGTATCAAAATGGCTGCTACATTTGTCAAATACCTACAAGCTGTAAAAGATCCTCGTTTAGGTGTTTGGGCTGCAAAAGTTGAGATTCCTTTAGTCGTTGATGAAACATTACCAGCTAAAACAGATAAAATCATTGATGGAAAAAGATATTTGTCGCCAGATGTAGTTGGAAAAACGATGGTTGATACCAATCCAGATTATGTTGGATTACCAACTTCTTTCTCTCAATTACCTTCTGCTTATAATATGAATCCTACGCCCGGGCAAACTTCGTTTAACCCACACGTTTCGTTCCTAAATCCAATGTATAAAAATGCAAATGGAGCATTACTAAAAGCTCGTTTAATTTCTGCGGCAGAAGTGAATTTCATTTTAGCTGAGGCTGCTTTAAAAGGCTGGTCTGTTGGTGATGCGAAAACGTATTATGAAAATGGAGTAAAAGCCTCTCTATCAACTTGGGGTAAAAGTGGAGATGCATCTACTTATTTAGCTAATGATGGTGTAAGCTACAAAGGAACTGTTCAACAAGTAATCGAACAAAAGTGGATCGCTAGCTGGACAGCTGCTACTGAGGCATGGTTTGATTTCCGTCGTACAGGTTTCCCTGATTTGAAAGCTGGACCTGCAGGTAAACGTCAAGCTTTACCGCTTCGTTTTTACTACATGCAAGACGAATTAAGAATCAATGCAAAAAATGCAGCCGCTGCATTGGACAAATTAGAAATTACTAATTTTTCTCAAGCAGATGGCAAAAATAGTGCGTGGTCTAAACCGTGGGTTTTGCAAGGCACTAACAAACCTTACTAATTATTTTTTTAAACGGGCTATGTTTCATAGCCCGTTTAAAATGCTCTTTACCTATTTAATCATCAATGAAAATTAAGTTAGTTTTTTTCCTTTTAATACTTTCAATTTGTTTTTCAGCTTTAGCGACTGCCCAGGACTTAAAAGTCGGGGCAGCTGTTAGAGTCATTACACCTAATCCATTATTACCTGTTTCTGGGGGAATTGGTACCCCAAAACCTAGCACAGAAAAAAAAGGCGAATTGTATGCCAGAGCGATGGTCTTCGAACAAGGAAATACACGATTTGCCATCGTTAATGTAGATAACCTAGGTTGGTCTTCTATATTGGGTAATAAATCAAGAGCTTTGATCAAAGGGATAGCACCTGAAAATATTTTAATCGGCGCTACCCATACACATAGTGCCCCAGATGCATACGGTTTTCCAGATGAAAAAGGAAAAAACTATGCCGATTTAAAATACTTAGATTTTTGCGTTCAACAAATTGCAGATGCCGTTAATGAGGCCATCAAAAAATTAGAACCAGCCACTTTAAAAATTAATGTAGCAGAGGCAAAAGGAAAAATTGCCTATAATTATTATGCCCCTGCCCTCTACGACCCACGCTGTGGTGTCATTCAAGCAATATCCAATTCTGGAAAACCAATCGCAACTTTGGTCAATTATGCGGTACATCCAGAAGTACTGGGAAGTAAGCAAGGAATTTTGAGCCCTGATTTAGTTGGCCCCTTGTACGATAGAATTGAAGAAAAAACAGGCGGAATCGCTTTGTTTATGAATGGAGCTCAAGGTGGAATGGTCACAGCGGATACTCGCTTGGAATATGGTAAAGAAGGACAAGGCCAAAAAGAAGACAATACTTGGGAAGAATGCATTCGAATTGGTCAACTACTCGCAGATGAAGCTTTGAGGATTATTTCAAATGCAAGCGTATTGAAAAATCCTACCATTTTTTGTACCCATAAAATGGTGGAATTACCCGTCGACTCAGAAATGATGCGATACATTCTCTACAACTCACCTCTGAAATATCAATATTCAAAACCCAATGTAGTGAGCACACAGGTGAATTTACTGAATATTGGTCCCGCCCAAATATTAACCATCCCCGGTGAAGCTTTACCTAATGTTGGATATTACATCAAACGAAATATGCCGACTAAAATGCCTTTCCTTTTTGGTCTAACCAACGACGCATTCGGATATATGCTCGCGAAGGTAGATTATAATAGCTTTAAAAGATATGAATATGTAAGTAGGACAAGCTTAGGCGAAATGACTGCAGAAATATACATGGAAAAAGCGTTGGAATTAGTCAAATCAAGCCCGCAGCCCATTAAATAACACCGTCATCAATTATTATTTACTATGAAAAGAGCTCTCGTATCTTTTGTGATACTTTTCTTTACTGTATTTCAACTTATTGCCCAACAAATAGAACCTACGTATGCTGAGCGAATGGGTTTTCCGAAAGGGAAAAAAGTGGTTATTTTCCATGTGGATGACTGCGGAATGTCTTATTCTTCCAACCAAGGTGCATATAAATCCATCGAACAAGGAGTTGCCACATCATGCAGTATCATGATGCCATGTCCCTGGGCTGCTAGTTTTGTTCACTACATTCAAAAAAATCACCCAAATTTAGATGCAGGCCTACACCTAACCTTAACTTCTGAGTGGAATGAATATCGTTGGCCAGCATTGTCAGGTTTTCAACAAGTCCCAGGTTTAACAGACGGCGATGCTTGTATGTATCACAGTGTGGAACAAGTCATCAAAAATGCTAGTCCAGATGAAGTTGAAAAAGAAATCCGTGCTCAAATTGCTCGCTCTGAAAAATTAGGTTGGAAGCCAACGCATTTAGATTCTCACATGGGAACTCTCTTCGCATATCCTCCCTTTTTGGAACGCTATATCAAAGTAGGTATCGAAAAAGGAATTCCTGTCATGTTCCCTGGCGGAAATAATAAAATGTTATTCGAATCCATGAATCTGCCTTTGATCAAAAAATTAAAAGCGGAAGGACAATATGTGGAAGGCATGAAATTACCTGCTGTCAAATATGGATTGACAGATATGGGACCTGAGGCCAAAAAAATAGGTGAAAAATTGTGGAATGCGGGCTTACCTGTTTTGGATGATTTACATACATATAGTGGCGATTGGAAACCCGAAGGTTCCAATGTCAGTTCAGCAGATTGGGGTAAATACAAAGCTCAACAATGGATTTCTACTTTGCAAAATATGAATCCAGGGGTAGCTATGTTGATTGTGCATAGCAGCGATATTACGGAGGAATTTAAATTTATTAGCGGTTCAGGAGGATCTCGTTTAGCAGATATGAATTCCATGATGCACCCCGATTTGAAAGCCTACATTGAAAAAGAGGGTATTATTTTAACCACTTTCCGTGAATTATTGGAAAGACGTAAGAAGATCAAATAAATGAAAAAAGTACTTATTATTCTCTTTTTTTCATCCTTTTCAAGTTTAGCTCAAAATTCGGCTATTCTTGAATCCATGCTTATTTTTCCTGGACAAGAAAAGCACGTTCACGGAAATAGCCATGTCCTTTTACCCAACGGCGACTACCTTGCCGTATGGTTTTATGGAAGTGGGGAAAGAACGGCAGATGATGTTAAACTAATGGGTGCCCGATTGAAAAAAGGTGATAAAAAATGGTCAGAACCCTTTTTAATGGCAGATACTCCCAACATTCCAGACTGCAATCCTGTCTTGTTTTTAAATCAAAAAAATAAACTTTTTTTGGTTTGGATTGCGGTTCAAGCGAATCAATGGGAACAATCTATTTTAAGAGTTAGGACTTCCAATAATTACCAAAATTCAGGAGCGCCAGTTTGGGAATGGCAAGACAATATTTTGCTAAAACCGAATGATCAATTTGCGAAAGAAGTTGCAAGCAAATTGAAACAATTACCTGAACATCACATCGGATGGGCAGGTTACGCACCCAAATACGATCAAATGATCCAAAAAGCGAGCGAAGATGCAGTAAAAAGAAGTTTTGGATGGATGACTAGAATCAAACCATTGGTCCTAGAAAACAACAAAATAATTCTACCCCTCTATTCTGATGGATATAATTTTTCCATGATGGCCATCTCTGATGATCAAGGCGATTCTTGGCACCCAAGTTTACCTTTGGTAGGGAGAGGTCCTATTCAACCAGCCATTGTCAAATTAAAAAGCGGTAAAATTTTAGCCTATTGTAGAGACAGTGGTGATAATCCTCCAAGAGTTCATCTAAGTGAATCAATGGATAACGGCGAAACTTGGTCCGCCTCCACCAAAACAGACATTCCCAATACCGCCAGTGTGGAGCTATTACTTTTACAAGATGGCCGCTTGGCTTTTGTGGGAAATGATATAGAGGATGGAAGATATCAACTGAGTCTATTTCTATCAGATGATGAAGGAAAAACCTGGAAGCACAAAACCTTCATCGAAAAAGTGGAACCTAACAATGGCAGTTTTTCCTACCCAAGTTTGAGCCAAAGTAAAGACGGATTATTGCACCTCTCCTATTCATCGCACATAGGAAAAGATCAAAAATCCATCAAATATGTGGTCATTGACCCAAACAAAATCAAATAACATACTTCATTTTGAACCTATATAATTATGAAAAACATACAACAATCGATTTTAATTTTCTTGGGAATTTTCACTTTTTTTCAGCCGATATTGGCTCAAAAAAGTCAACAACCTGTTTATCAAGATAAACCTTATTGGCAAGACTATAGCATTAAATATTTTTTGAATAAAGATCAAAATAGCAGCTTGATCAATGCTGAATCAGATAGAAATGGCAATATCATTTTGATGAGTTCAACGGGTACACTTTTACCGCATGATGGTGAATTTCTTTATCCAGGAACTTTGATAAAAGACACAAAGTATCGAACCAGTGCACCTAAAAAAATCGTAGGATTGAATAAATACCAAAATCAATTCATTTTGGTGGACGATAAAGCGGTATTAAGCCATGCATTTGCTGGAAGTATTTATTCTCGACATGAATTAGCTACTGCCAATCAAGTAGTAGGCGGAAAGGATTTCAGCTTTTTAATTTCAGATGGCCACAATGTCCATTTGATTCAAAATTCTAACACCTTGGCAAAATTCAATATTCAAGATGATTCTGTGCTTGATTTGATTTACCAAAGCTCTAGTCAACAATTTTTCATTTTGGGACAAAAGTCGATTTATTGCCTTTCTCTAGCTCAAAAAAACTTGCAAAAATGTTTCTCGGGTGGACCTTTCACGGCTTTTGACATTGCTGAAAACACCCATCAATTGTATTTAGGCACAAATAATGGTTACCTAATCTTTGACACAAAAACACAAAAACAAGCAGGAGATATTCAACAAAAATTACCTTGGACCGAAATCACTTCAGTGAAAGCTTTGGGAGACAAAATATGGTTTGGGACAACTAAAGGAGCCTTTGCATTGAAATCGAATGGAAAATTCGACTACTACAATGGCGAGCGTTGGTTGCCAAGCAATGAAGTAAAAGATATTTCGGAAGGACCGAATCATTCGGTTTTGATAACAACCAATGCAGGTTTGGGACAAATTTGTTTCAAAAAAATGACTTTGCACGACAAGGCCGTTTTTTATGACCAACAAGTCCGTAAAAGACATATTCGAAATGGATTTAATGCTTCATTGGATCGCATTGAAAAAGGAAATGTAACGACTGGTTATTTATCTGATTCAGACAACGATGGACTTTGGACTTCCATGTATTTGGGAGGAGAAATTTTCAGATATGCGGTTACAAAAGATCCAGAAGCTTTACAAAATTGCAGAGAATCATTGGATGCGATGGAACGTTTGTATAAGTTAACTCCAGTACCAGGATTTCCTGCACGGTCTTTTGAAAGACGAGGATTTATTTCCAGTTTATCGGATCCAGAAAGATGGCAGCATTCACCAGATCCAGAGTGGGATTTCAAATCGACAACCAGTAGTGATGAGGTAATTGGTCATATTTTTGCTTTTGGAGCAATGGCGGAATTAGTAGATGATCCTGATTTGAAAAAACGCTCCATTGTGTTGATTGACACCTTGATGTCGCACATTTTAAAGAACAATCTTTACTTGATCGATTTTGATGGTAAACCAACCATGTGGGGAAAATGGCACCCGGATTATGTGAATTCATTCCCTAAAAACGTAGGCGATCGAAAACTAAATTCATCGAATATTACGGCAATGCTTCAAACCGCCTATCATTTCACCAAAAAAGAGAAATACAAACAAAAAGCCTTTGAATTATTGACAAAATACGGATATTATGAAAATTTAATGCGTCCATTTAGCATTTTGGGTAAAGCTGATCCTAATGCTGATGAACATGCAAAAAATATGTCAGATAGTTGGAATCACTCAGATGACGAGATGTATTATGTTGGGTATTGGGGACTTTATAGATATGCATTCAATGATACCTTAAAAGCTAGTTTTAAAAAATCCATCATTGACCATTGGGAAATTGAACGTCCAGAAAAAGAAGGTGCTTGGAATATATTTACTGCCTTGACAAAAACCAAGCAATTCGATTTAGAAGAAGCTGCTTGGTATCTTCGGGAACATCCTTTGGATTTAATCGACTGGAGCATTCAAAATAGTCACAGAAAAGACATTGTAAAAATCCCTGAGAACTTCCGCAAACAAACTCTTAAAGAAGTGCTTCCACCCGATGAAAGACCCATTCAACGCCACAATGCGAATATGTTTAATCTAGACAGAAATGGAGGCAATGGCATTTCTGAGCATAGCGCAGGAGATATTTGGTTATTGCCTTATTGGATGGGAAGATATTTGGGAGTCATTTCTGAGCCAAGGAAATGACGAATGAGGTATGATGTATGATGTATGAAGTATGATGTATTAACCAACGTAGATACGCACGGCCGTGCGTATAACGTATAATAATTATAACAATCGTCACAAACGGCCGTGCGTATAACGTATAATAATAACAATCGTCACAAACGGCCGTGCGTAAACGAATAATAATTACTGAGATACACTGCGGACAAATTATTAAAATTTAAAATACATGACATTTAAATGGTTTAATTATTATTGGTTCATATTATTAACCCTTTCCAACATAGGATTTGCCCAAAGTAACATACAAATTTCTGCCCATAGAGGTAATTCGGGACTGGCTCCCGAAAATACCTTAGCAACTTTCCAAAAGGTATTAGAATTGGGTGTTGATTACATCGAAATTGATGTAAGAACATCGGCAAATAATCAATTAGTCATTTTACATGATGGAACGCTGAATAGAACAAGCAATGGAATCGGGCCTATTGCGCTTCTGACATTGGCAGAAATAAAAAATTTGAGAGCTAACAAAGGATGGGAGCAGGCCTTTCCAGAAGAAAAGATTCCTACTTTGGAAGAAACAGCCCAATTGATCTCGAACTGGAACAAGAAACATTCGAAAAAAACCTATATCTATGTAGATTGTAAACAAGTAGCAGCCACACCATTGGTAGAAATGCTACAGAAATATGATTTAGCCATACATTCCGTTTTTTATGGCTCAGATGATTTTCTTGCCCTATTAAAAACCGTTTTTCCAGCCTCCAAAAGAATGCCAAGCTTAAGAACAGAAGCAGAAATAGATAGTAAAATTTCCCGCTTAGAACCCTACGCTTTTGATGTATCTTGGAATATTATAAACGAACAATTGGTTCAAAAAATACACGACAAAAAAGTCAAAGTTTTCAGTGACATTTTAGGACCTTTGGACAATCCTACTAACTACCATAAGGCCCTTGAGTGGAAATTGGATTTGATTCAAACGGATCATGTTAGAGGTAAGAGGTAATAGGTAATAGGTAATAGGTAATAGGTAAGGTAAGACCGATGGCTGAGGCTCTCGAAGCCAGAGAGAAGAATTTAAAAATAAAAAATCAGTTTAATTATAAATTGAATTTTTAAGTCGAATTTCTTAAAAAAAACCAACTCAAAACAGG
>JBJTNH010000101.1:0-7106 GCA_046073945.1 Aquirufa sp.
TATCCAATTCGTTCTCAAAAGGCCAAATCTCCGTATCTAAACTTTGTCCTTTCTGTGTTTGCACTAAACCTGTATTCTCAATTTCATAATAGTTATCCGTCAAATCTGTACCTATTCGCAAGAAAGCACTCACTTGTCCACTAATGGCATCTGAGCTTTGCATGGAAACAAACATCTTTAAACGCTTGTAATTAATGAAATCAAACAAGGTATTCTTAAATACAGCTCTCGCATCACCCGCACGTAAATTGTCTACGCATAAACTCATCGATTGTTCATTCAATCGAGCATTATTGATTGTTGTGATATCTTGATCTCGAACGAAACCAGGTGGCACAACGTAAGGAATAGATTTACCACCAGCAGGACCATTTTCTTCGATATTGACACTTGAAACAGTAAATTTAGTTTCTGGATTTTTTTGTGGAGCCTCTTGTCCATTTTTCACATCTAAATCGCCAATGAACTTACGATAAGAATAACCCGATAACTGCAATTGGGCAAAACGAAGTACAACGGGTTGTTTGAATTCAGACAAAACCATTCTAAAGAAACGAATCGATTTAAAATTACTGATACCATTCACTGCCTTGTAATTTTTGGCATCTTTAATCGGAATACGCATCAAATACCAATCAACTCCACCTTCATTAATTTTATCCACAACAAAGCCTTTGCCAATGGCTAAATCTTTGGGCTTTAATGGGATTTCATATTCAAAATAAGACTCTACTTCATTAATAGTATTATCATTGTTCAAATCTTCTCTATCCGGTGTAATGCTATTGGCTTGCGTAAAGTTTGAATTGGTTGGGTTATCGGTAGTGGGTGAATTATTTTCCAAACCCATAAAATTCTTGTATCGTTCTATGACACTTCCTGTACTATTGAATTTTTCATTCAAATAGTAAACAAAATCATCACCCGCAGGGTCATTCTTTATCGCTTGCAAGGCATTGGAATTGGTTACCTTTCCTGAAACGGAACTTAAATAATCTTTAAAATAAGACTCTTCTGATAATAAAGTGCCATCTGTTGTCTTATTAGGCAAACCATCTAAACCAATATCTTGTACACTTCTACCGCCTTGATTGTCAAAGGCATTGATAACAAATTGTCTTTTAGGTGCAATACCCCAAACCGTTGATTCAACATTTTTCTTAGAACCATCCGTAATTTTTTCACTTGCTGGAATTCCATTTTCAAAATTGGAAAATCCATCTGGAATAAAATCTTCCGAAACATCACCTAAATGAAACTTCAACACACCACCGGTCGTGTTACTCCCATTAATGATACCATCTCGAATTGTTCCCCCTTTTGTTTTATCAATAAATGGATCCATCAACCAAAATTCCAATTGTTCTACATTGGAATTATCAAAATCAGTATCTGAAGTAATGGCACGAGTAATGGCACCAAAATTTTCTTCCGGTTTATCAAATAATCCTAATGTATTCAAATTAGGGTTAAAATTATACAAGCCTCTTTCCGAAGGAAAATAAGCGACATCTAACACTCCAATGGGTAAATTGGTAATATTATTGGCGAAATCTTTGTTGGGAAAAAGCCCTTTGGGAGTTACAACCCGCTCATAAGCGTATGAATTAACTTCATTGGGATCTAATCCTGGAACACTAAAAGCAAAATTACCTTGACCATAAATACTAGCATCCACAGTATATGCCGATATTTTGGCTCTTTTATAATTACTTTCTAGTTTGATACTTGGAATACCGTTTAACATCGAATGAGGCGTGGCTCCAGGTTTCCAAAGTGTCGCTTGTGAAGACATATTATAAATCACACGAGCAGCTTCAAAATCATCGATAAAAGCATTTCCTTGAACACGATCATTGACATTAGGAAACAATTTTGCTACCTCACCTTGGAAATCGATAGCAGATGACTCCTTTGTAGATATAAGAGGTAATTTATCCAAGAAACGAGTAATTCCATTGGATTTTTTCGTAAATGCCGCATCTAAACCAATCAAGGTATTATTTACGGGCTCATTTCCAATAGCCACTCTTCTAAAAAAAGCAGGTGGAGTCTCACTCATACTTTGAACCGTTGCTCCTAAATGCACATCTGGACTTAAATTATAATCCAATCGGGTACCTAATAAAGTTCTAACTTGATTTGAAAAAATATCAGGTTTTTCGTAACAAACTTTTAACTCGCGACCCGAAGAAAATATACTTTCATTGACAATTCTTACTCGGCCAGATTGCCCTTCAATGATAAAATCTGTACCTAAACTTAAACTTTGGCCTCCAGCTGTAACTGTAACTGATTTAGGATCTACACCAAATGGTAAAGAAATATCGCCCCCAGAACCAGCTTGATAAGATCCTTTTAAAAAGAATTTATTTTTGCTAGCTAACTGAACAGCATCGGATTGAGTTTTGGTATAAAGCTCTTCAAAAATATATTTTGACTGTAAATCAGGTGTTGTAAATATATTTTGTTTCAACGTTTTTCCGAAAGGCTCCAAAACGGGGAAAATAATTTTACCATTTTTAGGATCGACAGTTACATCTTCCACAAAATCAAAATTCCCATCTGGCTGAGGATCACCTGCAAAATTCAATTTATCTAATCCAAGAGCACTCACATAAGGAATATTCTTTTTGACTCCTTCAATTATATTAGAATTATCAATTCCTGTTGCATCGTCTTTATAAACAATCTTGAACTGAAAATTCTGTTTGGACAAAGAAGTGGTGTTTAATGAATAAATATTTTTCATCATTAAATCCCACATTGGGTGGTCCAAATGATTACGAATTGTGGATGATTTTAGCATTTTTAAAACCAAAATTTCATCATCTTGTCTTGCTTGATAATCTTCTGTCATTTCACCTACCTTGTACTTTCGTCCATTCAAGGTGTATTCATAAGAAACGGCTAAAACTTCATCATTTCTCAAAGGAGCGACCAAGGAAATATATCCCAATTGTGCGTTAAATTTAAATTCACGTTCGTTCAAACGCTTTGCACCCTTTAAAATGTCATAATCCGTACCTCGCTTTAATGAATATTGCGTTTCTAATAAATTAGCAGCCTCATTTGCCTTTCTTATATTAACATCACTTGTAATATTTTTGTAAAGCAAATTATTATCATTGTTCGCAGGTTCCGTTCTTGCAGGTAATCGTTCACCTAAATCAGATAATGCAACTAAATTTCGGAGTGTTTCCGTATTTTGAGTTCTGTTGGTCACATACACTTCTAAACGAGTAATGGTAATACCACTAGTAATAACAGGTAAATTCTTTAATGCTTTCTCGTAATTATTTCTAAAAAATGTCGAAAGAAAGAAGTGTCTATTTTCATCATATTGATCAGCTCTAATCTCAAAACTTCTACCTTGACTACCTCCCCTAAGTGTAATGCAATCTTGTTTGGAGCGTTGCTGAGCTGCCACTAATGTTACATCAAGATTTCCAAAACGCATCAAAGTTTTTAAACCAAAGAGATTTTGTACTCCTGGGATTAATTGAGAATTTAAGGTCCAAGATGTATTACCTGCCTCAATACTTTGCAAAATATCTTCTTCTTGGGTTTTCCAATTTAGCTTCAATTGATTTTGAAAGTTAAAGCTAGCTTTTGTATCAAAATTAGTATTTAGATTTAATTTATCTCCAATTTTACCTTGAAAATTAAGCTGAGCTTGTTCATTAAAATACAAATTCCCTACATATCTTAATTGAACAGGAATAGCAGGATTATCTACGAATTGTCCCATATATCCCACGTCCAAAAGCAAACTTCCATTGGGCTTAAAGGTTATTTCACTCCCACCAAATATTCTGTCCATCGAAGCCGGCAATTCAATTTTAGGAAACAATCCTCTCGATTTCATGGAAGAATTTCCATCTAGACTCTTTGAATAATTATTCCAAAAACTTCGATTAATTTGTTGATTTTGTTGTTGAGAAAACTCATTAAATGATAAACTCCTTGAGTCCTTTAACTCGAAATTACCCATCTTACTCGTTTGAGTAATCGTATTATCGTTTAATAAAGTTACTTCTGTTTTTTCACCTTTTAATTGATCGTAAGCAAAAGGCGAATTGATTTTTCTTTTATTGAATAAAGAACTTGATTTTTTAAAAATATATCTAGGCTTTTTACCAGATTTGGTAATCAATGTATCATTAGTGATCTTTTGGCTAAATAAAATTTGGGTAGCAAAAAGGAAGGTAACTAGTAATAGAATTACTACTCGAATATTAAGAAAAATGTGGTTGTGATTTTTTTTAAACACTTGTTAATAAATTCAAATTTTCAAAACTAACGTAAAGCCAACTTAATTAATTGTTCAATACTTGCATTTGGATTGGATTTTAGAATTTGATCTAGACTCTTTTCCGCGGCAAGTCTTGGAATACCCAATGTTGTTAATGCAGCCAACGCTTCTTTTTTAACATTAAAACTTTGGTCTGAACCAGCAACACCAGCATCCACAAATAATGAATCTTTTTTACACTTATCTTTCAATTCCAAAATAACTCGCTGAGCCGTTTTAGATCCTATTCCTTTAATGGATTGAATAAGTGCCAAATTTTCATTCATAATCGCAGCTCGAATTTCGCTAGAAGAAAAGGAAGACAACATAACTAATGCCGTACTTAATCCGATTCCTGATACGCTGATCAAATCTAAAAAAAGTAGTTTTTCATCAAAAGTATAAAAACCCACCAAGGTATGAGAATCTTCTTTGATCTGCAAATGTGTAAATAATTGACATAACTCATCTGTGCCAGCTAATGCTTCATACGTCTGCAAAGAAATTTTCACTTCATAGCCCACACCATTCACATCTATAATTACATGTGCTCGATCTTTATGTGCCAATTTACCTTTTAAATATGCTATCATATTATGAAATTCTTAAGCGCATTCCGGGCTTAATTTGTTGTGAACGTAAGCGATTCAATTTCTTTAATTTGGTAATTGTCAAACCATCATGTTTCTCAGCGATTTCTGAAAGTGTATCCCCATTTTTAACTTTATAAAATTTGGTTTTCACCCTCTTTTTAGAAGAACTTGAAACTGTTTGAAGAGTACTTGTTGTATTTTTTTGACTTAATGTAAACGCATCATTTTCAATCCATTTCTTTTCTAATACCCATATCAATTTTCCTTTTTTCAGTCGATTAGAACGTAGTCGATTGATTCTTTTTAATTCAAAAACAGATATTTCAAATTTTCGGGCAACATCATAAATACTTTCACCTCTTCTAACTTTATATCTTGATTTCACTAAAGTTAAAGACTTTAAGTTCGACAAGGAATCTATTTTAGCATTAAAGGAGGTAAAAAATTTAGTTGAAGAATCTAAGATTGATTGTCTATTTATTGAAAAATAATCAAAATTCTTTGTCGGAATTCTTAAAATGAAATTTTTCGAATCTTTAGGTACAAAATCTGATAAAATATGTGGATTTAATCGTTTTAAGGTATCTATTGAGAACTTACTTAGAGAAGTAAAAGTGGCCAAATTAAGATACCCATTAATTTTAATGGTATCAGAAGGTATATTCTTGGCCCAATTTTCAGCATGAATGGCATGATCCCAATGAAAATTCATCATGTAGGTCATGGCAATAAATTGAGGTACATAAGCCCTAGTCTGCTTAGGAAGACAATTATAAATTCCCCAAAAACTATTATTACCCCGACAGTTTCGAATCGCCCGTTTAACATTACCTGGACCGGTATTATAAGCAGCTAAAGCCAAATGCCAATCGCCGAAAATTTTATACAACTGTCGCAAATATTTACAGGCTGCCTCTGTAGCTCTTTCAGGATCAAAACGTTCATCGATGAAAGGATCAACTCTTAAACCAAAGTCACCCCTTGCTGTATAAGGCATGAATTGCCATAATCCACCTGCTCCTTTATTGGATAATGCTTTAGGATCGAGCCCTGATTCAATCAAAGATAAATATTTTAACTCATCAGGCAGATTATATAATTTCAAATATTTCTCGTATATCGGAAAATACAAATCTCTTTTTTCCAACATTCTTTGTGTGAAATCTGACTTTTTAAAAGCAAAATATTCAACAAATTGATGTGTATGAAAGTTGTAATTCAACGGTATTTGTTTTTCAAGCGCTTTCAATCTGCTTTCAACTAACCATGAATCAATGGACCAAACGACAGGTGATCCTTGTTCTACTTGAGCTAAAGAATCTATTATTTTTGAATCAAAGCTTGGAACATAGGTTATTTCATTCTGTGCATCAGAATGTGAAACCTTCATAAGGCCTAACATTAAAAAACAAAAAGAAATTAAAATTCTATATTTCATTGTTGCACTAAATATGCTTGGCAAAATCAATCATTCGCTTTTCATCAAAATATTTTCCAACTACCTGAAAAACAATAGGTAAGTTGTTTTGATCCGTTCCCATTGGCACAGAAATAGCAGGTAAACCTGTAATATTAGCTTGGACAGTGAATAAATCCCCCAAATACATTTGAATCGGATCTAATGTTTTTTCTCCCATTTGATAAGCTGTACTAGAAGTAGTTGGAGAAATCATAAAATCATAATCAAGCAATACGTTTTCTGTAAATTCTTTGACTAATCTTCTTACTTTCTGAGCTTTTGTATAATAAGCATCATAATAATCTGCACTTAAAACAAAGGTTCCTAACATAATTCTTCGTTTTACCTCTTCACCAAATCCTTCCATTCTTGTTCGCTTATACATATCGATTAAATCCTTAGGTGAATTTGCTCTATGACCATATTTAACTCCATCAAAACGAGATAAATTAGAACTAGATTCTGCCGTAGTTAATACATAATACGTAGGTAATAATTGTGCTAAATAAGGAAAATCAACCGATTCAACTTGATACCCTTGCGTCTTCAACAACTCAACTTTAGCAAAAAATGCTTCTTTTATTTCTGCTTGTAAACTTGGATGTTCAACAATTTCTTTAATATAAGCAACCTTTTTAGTAGATGCATATTCGACATTTACTTCATTAACCAAAGTACTATCTTGACCATCATCTCCTGAGATAATATCTAAAACCAACTCTACATCTTCAATGTATTTAGACATTGGGCCAATAGTATC
>JBJTNH010000102.1:0-10197 GCA_046073945.1 Aquirufa sp.
CTCCGTTCAATCGAAAATCAATAAAGGAACCAGTTTTGAGTTTAAATTGGAGAAAGCCTGAATGATGTAAGATGTATGATGTAAGATGTATGATTAGTTTTTAATTCTTAATTCTACATCACTAGTGTCCGGTAAAAATTATTAAAAAAAAATAGGGAGGAATGAATTCCTCCCCAGATGTGGTTAGCTTTGAGTTACGACACTTAAATTAACCATGAACAAAAGTACATTTTTTACCGGACAGCCGATCTTTTCTCAGCTCATAAAATTAATTCCCAGATCAATTATTTCACGAGCGAGTTTAAATTATCAAAGTGACCGCTATTGCAAGAAATTTGATACCTATCACCATTTGATCACTATGCTTTATTGCTGTTATCAGCATTGCACCTCACTTAGAGAGGTTGTAAGCGGCATTAGTGCCAGTGAAGGAAGGCTTCAACCTTTAGGCCTCACTCATTTTCCAGCTCGAAGCACCTTAGCAGAAGCTAACATCCGTAGGAGCTATAAGACTTTTGAAGAAATTTATTATTCTTTGTATAAACGATATCAGGGATTTTTACCGGACAGCTGCTCGGATAATCTGTCCCGGCGTCTGTTTATTATCGACTCGACCACAATCAGCCTATTTCAGGAGATATTAAAAGCGGCAGGTACGCGCGGATTAAACGGCAAGAAGAAAGGTGGGATTAAGGTTCATACTGCCATTCGTGCTCATGAAGATGTTCCTTTCCTAGTCCGCTTCAGCTCTGCTGCGAGTGCAGATGTGAGCTTTTTAAAGCATGTCCATTTGCCTAAAGGCTCTATCGTGGTGATGGATCGGGGTTACAACAGCTATAAGAAGCTTCATGAATGGAATTTATCTGGTGTGGACTGGGTTACACGACTGCGTGCCTATAGTAAGTATGAAGTCACCGGTCAACAAAATGTTACCCAGGAGCAAATGGCTCTCGGAGTGCGCAGCGACCAATACATTAAAATGGGTTTTAAAAATAATGTTATTCAGCAGGTCGATGGCAGGCTTGTACGATTTTACGATCAGGAAAGTAAGCGTGAATTTGCTTTTATAACCAATAATCGAAGCTGGGAACCTTACAAAGTGGCTGAAATCTATAAAAAACGCTGGCAAATCGAACTCCTGTTCAAAAGGCTAAAGCAGAACATGCCACTGAATTATTTCCTTGGAGATAATGAAAATGCAATCAAAATACAGATCTATTGTGCTCTAATAGCAGATTTAATACTGAAAATAGCCACCAAAGGAATTAAAAGGAAATGGGCATTCTCAAATCTGGCCTCTATTGTTCGACTACATTTAATGAATTATACCTCATTGACAAAGTTCCTAGAGCATCCAGATAAATGCCGAATTCTAAACCCTGTACCTGATTTAAACCCTCAGCTTAAACTAAACCTATCAGGATGAGGGGGGCGTGCGGAATAAAAGAAAGGGAAAAACACGTTACTAATAGCTTAAATGATATATTTAAGCTAATATCAAAAGTTTACCGGACAGCAGTGATTAAAAATTATACATTTTCATTGGCCGTGCGGACTTGTTTACATTGTTAAAAAATATTTATTAATTCGGATATTTTCCGAATTAATGTATTATATTTGACAAATGGATTATAGGATGGATTTGTCAAAATATAGCGATCAGCCTATTAGCACCCAAGTACTTCTTGGATTGCTAAAGGGGTATAGTAGACCGTATGACAAGATCATGGAAATGGTCAATCAGGGAATTCTTGTTCAATTGAGAAGAGGGTTATATATGACATCTCCTTTGGTAAGTCCAATAACACCTGAGCCATTTTTGATCGCGAATCATCTTTACGGCCCCAGTTATGTATCGCTTGATTCAGTCCTGTTTCATTGGGGATTGATACCCGAACGCGTTTTTGAGATTTCAAGTGTGACGCCTAAAATATCAAAAAAAATGATGGCTCAAAATGTAGTCTATAGTTATACGCATTTACCAATAGACTATTATCATTTGGGCATTCAATCGTTATCCTTGACTGAAAGACAGACGGTATTAATTGCTAGTCCAGAAAAAGCGCTCTGCGATAAAGTGATTACGACGGCTGGCATCAATCTTCGAAGTAAACAACAAACTTTGGCGTTTTTGGTTGAGGATTTGCGTATAGAAATTGATCAACTTCGCGAGTTGAACACAATAGAGATGAAAAACTGGTTGCCAGTATGTCCAAAGAGGAAGAGCATTCAACTTTTAATTGAAACAATATCAGCACTATGATCAAGCAATGGATTGAATCGGTTTTCTGAAGATTTAGATTTTTCCCTATTAGAAAAAAATCAAGTATTTAAGTTAGCTCCATTTTTGGAAGGAGTAAAAATGGAATTTGCTTCGATGGGAATGCAGGTGACTTTTAACAAGAAAATAGAGTGAAGGGCAGAGATTGGCCAGAAACGTCAATCACCAAAAATCAATTATTGGAATTGCTACACGCCAATATCAATTCTACCAAGATTGAAAATGTGAAAGAAGATGTAATTAGGTTTGTCCAAAATCCAAATGAGTTAGATATTTGGTCTAGAGACTATTTCAATTTGCTCGTAGAAAATCTTAAAGTTGATAAATAGGTTTGTGCTGATTGTCAACAAATACCTGGCACGCTTTAAACATTAGCTAGCTGACAATCAACAGAAAATACCCTATAATTTTGTGGTCCATGATGAGCACGTTGGCTGAGCGGAGCCGAAGCCAAAAGCGGTATTGATGTATGATGTAGATACGCACTGCCGTTCATATTATAATAATTAAAAGTAGAAAATCGTTGTGTCGTTGTGTTAAAATTTCAATTATTATAACACAAAAGTATCCAACAGTTAGTTTTCTAAACCTCTCAATTTCCTGAATTTTCTTCTGGTTCTTTGGAACAAATAGACAAACAATTGGTTCAAAGGCCGGATATTACGTGATCTGTACTTCAATGGAGTAAAAATATTGGCCATCAAATTCTCTAGGTTTGATGAAACAGATTTCCATTCGAAAAAGGTCATAGAAAACTTAACAGCCAAATCCAACAAAATTTCTTCCTTTAGGCCACTTGGATCCTTTGCCATTCTTTCGAAATAAAGGGGCTGAGGAAAGTTGTCTTTTCTGGAATACAAACTCCAATCTTGGGATACAAACTTCAATACCATTATATTGTTACAAAATTGAATATTTTTACCCGCAAAAGCGACTCTATTCAAATAGTCCTGATCCACTCCTACTGAGATCGATTCTGGCAAATTCCAAAATCCACATTCCTCAATTACGCTTTTTTTGTGTAACCAAGAAGAAGGAGGAACATGGCAATTGGTATAATTTCTTCCATTGGGAGGCGGGCCAACAACCTGATATACTCCAAGAGGATTAATTAAGGCGGCTAGGCAATGCACTAAATCAGCATCTGTCTCCTCCAAAAAACGTACCAAACTACCCAAATGATTAGGAAACCACAAATCATCATGACCAAGATAGGCAATGTATTTCCCTCGACTTCTTTTTAATCCTTCGTTGTTAGGACCCGTTTGCGAGCCTGAATTCTTAGGCAAATTGAACCAATGCAACCGATCATCTTTCAATTCATCGACAAAACTGCCATAATCCTCAGGACAATGATCTCCAATTACCAAAACCTCAAAGTCTTTAAAATCTTGATTTAATACGCTTTGTATAGCAAAACGCAAGGTAAAAGGGGAATTATATGTTGCAATAATGACGGTTACAAGTGGAGATTTATTATCCATCATTCGAAAAATCAAAAGGAATTAAGTCATTTTTTAGTGGAAGTCTATACTTATCTGGAGATTCTCTATTGTAAGGCTTCGTCGGGAAATTGATGAATTGAGCCTCCTCTGTACCGATGTTTTTTACCGCATGATAGACTCCCATTGGAATCACAATTACTGCTCTATTCCGATCAGAAACCGTAATTTTCATAAAATTTTTATACGTTGGGGAGTCCTCTCTGTTGTCAAAAAATGCCCATAATTGAACACCCCGGTTAACAAAAATCCGGTCGTACTGTAATTTATGAAGCACCCAACCTTTAACTACTTGGGGTCTGATCGTTGCTGCATAGGCGTAGACCATTGGTTCATCATTAATATTCCAACTTGGCCTATAAGCTTCTACAACTTCTCCACGTTCATCTTCAATGGGCGGAGTGCGGTGAATGATGAGTCCTTCTATGTCATCTTGCAATATTTTTCCGTCTAGCGAGATGAGTTGTTTATCTTTGACTCCAATGGAGTGTTTCATATTTTTAAAATAAATTTAATTGTAGAACTTCTCTAAAATTAGGCAATAAAAAAGAACTTACATCAAAAAAGAGTATTCAATTGCCTATTATTTTGATCAAAAGATATTGCTATTGCTTAGGTATATTTAACTGCATTAGTTTAAACCTTGACCAAAATGCAGCTAGCAAAGCTAAAAACACATCGTAGGCCATAATAAACAACTTTTTTTGATGAGATGTAAAGGTTACATACTCTTTTGGTTTTTTACCCAAGGAAGCTTCAATAGAAATTATACTCATAGGATAAAAAGTTGGTATTTTATCTGATAATAGCAGATCAAATTCACGCTTTATACGACGAAATAGGTACTGTACGGTTACATAATTACCCCATTTATCCATTGAGTTTTTAATCAACTGTTTTGACATTTTATCTTCATGGTTATGGTGGAGGAAAATGGCCAAAGTTATCAGTTGGTTCAGGCTTGCTTTTTCGGGATGTTTAATGAATTCATTTGTGACCAATTTAAGCAGCGTTGGGTCTCCATTGATAGCGCTATGAATTTGGACACCAAAACTGGTAGGTGGCGGGAGTGAAGGTTTCCAAGGATTGGAACTTGGCTTTTGATTTAAGAAATTTGTAACTGCATCTGATGCAAGTGCTAGTATATTCCATCGAGCCATTTCAAGGTGATCAACCGTTGGTAAATGAACAATTGATTGAATGTTATCACTCGATTCCCACTCATTTGTACTTCCAACTCCAAACCAAACATCTGATAAAGGTTCTCTTTGTATATGAAGTGTTGGTGGTGCTTGCTCTGTGGAAACTAGTTCCAATGCCTTTGTGAGTTGACTGTTTCGATAAGGTTTTAAACGATGCAGTGGAATTGCATCAACCATTACTACAAATATGGGAAATTGGACTATTCTTGACAATAGTCGACTAATTAACCATGCCAAACCGCCGCCGAATGAATACCCAAAAATAATTCGAGGTAAAGGAATCTCTCCTTTCTGAATACCCTCCACCAGTTCTTTGGCCACCCTCCACCATCTTTTATTTTGAGACAAAGATCCTTTATTCACTATAAAATCAGCAACCCATATATCATAGTCGTCGAAAAGTCCTGCTTGTCTAAATGGAAAAGCATGTGTACTACACCAATAACCAGGAATACCGAGAGCAATACCTTTAGAAGGTTTTAAACTTGGCAAAAGAAGCCTTACTTGCAATGACTCCCTTATTTTAGGATCAATGGATAATCTCTGAATCCCTAGAAGTTCAGCGAGATTCCCTAAAGTACTTTTAGCTCTAAATTCTTCAATGTCCAGTTTTTTTTCAAAAATTCGTTCTACTTCAACAACTAGGATCATAAAACTAAGGGAATCGCCTCCCAGGGCTAGAAAATCGGCATTCTGTTTGTGCGCACCATTCCACAATATAGAATCCCAAAGTTGGATTAGACGACGATAATTATCTTGATGACCAGTATCAGAATATGTTTCATTATCGAATTGGGGGATCTTGGCCTTAAGAGCAATGTAATCAACTTTGCCACCAGGCATTAAAGGAATTTCTGATAGGCAAATAATACTTCGCGGAATCATAAAATCTGGTAAAATCCCTGAAAGTGCAAGAAGTACATTTTCTGATATTTGGACAGAATCAGTAGTAATGAATCCAAAAAGCATTATATCTTCTCTGATTTGGCTATCAACAACCACTGCCCCTGTTACTCCAGGCAGATTTCGTATTTGATTTTCTACCTCAGTTAGAAATACGCGATTCCCTCGAATCTTAACCATTCTTTCAGAACGACCCAGGTGAATAAGATTTCCATCAGGCAATCTTCGAACAATATCTCCCGTTGAATAGATTCGCTCTTCCTTGAAATCTTCTGAAAAAAGAAACCGTTCGCCGTTAATAATACCATCTTGCAAATCTCCTAAAGCATGAAATTTAGAACGGATTAACAGTTCTCCAGTGGTATCATCACCTATATCCTCCAATGTCCGAATTGAATACGAACTGAGTGGATAAATTTTCCCAATAGGAACCGTTGATTCCGTAAGATTAATTTTTTCAATAGCACTACTCCAAATGAAAAGTGCACTTTCGGTACTTCCGTAGATATTCTGAATGAGACACTCGGGCTTTAAAACGGAATGAGCAAGCCTAATATCATTCATTAGAAGGGGCTCTCCAGAAAATCGAACAGCATCTAATAGCCGTAATGTTTCCTTCGCTTGCGGCAATGCTGCAAACTTGCGAAACATAGATGGAGTAAACCTTACATGCCTTGCACCAAGTTGATTAATTGCTTGAAGTATTACTGAAAAACCTCTAGCTTTTACATCTTCAAGACAAATAGTGCCTCCTGAAAGTAGAAACACTAATGCATGGTGAAGAAATCCATAATTACCATGTGACCCCGCTATCAATACTTTTGCTGAATCAGGAACCTTCATGAGCTGGATAGATCCGTGAACTTTAACGAGTATTGTTACAGCAGAATAAGTAACTAGCTTGGGTTTTCCTGTTGAACCAGAGGTTGGAAAAATCATCGTTGGTTCAGTCGGACGAAGGCCTGCATCAAGCTTTAATATGCCTTTTCGGCCATCTGAAATCAATATTTTTACATGAGATAAATTCAGTAAAATCAGAGACGTTTTATGGTCCATTAAAACTAATGAACAATTCGCATGCTCAATTATTTCCCTTAGACGTTTGGGAGGATGGTCCGGTTCCAATAAAAGAAAGGGTCTTCCAGAAAGCGCGCAGGCAAACCAAGCTGCGATTGAATCAAAACCAATGGATTGAACAAGCGCAACAGGACCGTAACCATCAGCAAACGCATTAATTTCATCAGCAAGTCCAGCAACTCGGTTAACTAAATCAGTAAAGCTATACGATTGCTCATCGCAAAGCAATGCAACTCTGTTTGGAAATAATTCAGCAATTTTTGCAAGAGAATTTGGTAGCGATTCAACTATTTTTTCTCTGTGGGGAATTGAAAAATCAGATTGATACCAAACTTGTTTCTTACTAATTGTTTTGTCCACTTGATTTTAGCTATTTACTTTTTAGTATCCAAGGCAAACTGTATGGCACCCATTTGACACCCATTTGTTTTACATTTTCTGATGTAATAAGTTTGGGCTTCAGAGTGTTATTCAAATATTGAAAGCCAAAGCTACCATTCTGAATTCGAATTGCGCCACCTGGAAATGCTCGAAAAGAGAGCATATCTGAGTGAGCAACTTGTCTTAACATTATTGCGTCACTTTCTGTAGCAATTGAGGTAATTAATTGACTCCAAGCTGACTCTGCTAATTGATATAGTCCTGCTCTATATATGGCTTCCTCTTTACTACATCTATGGCCTAAAAAACGCTCAACAATACCATGTTCTTTTTCAGTTAAAATTAAACTCCTAAGTTCTGAATCAAAGCATTGATGAGGTTCAAAACCCTCAAGCTCGGACTGCAATAGTACTTGTATTTGACTAGATGCCCCTAAGAAATCAATCATATTTCTTAGTTGGTATGCATAATTTTCAGTTGCTTCAAGAGAGATTTCATTTACCCAATGTGCTACTCCATTGTTTACGACAATAACAAAATGAATGCCTGGAGAATAAATAGACTTTATTTTCTCATATAATTTCGAAATTTGATACAGGAGCATCATTTCCGTTTGATCGGGTTCAAAAATAAGCGAAAGCTGATTGGGGAAAGACGATGCTCGGTAACCTCCATTATATAAAAGAAAAATTTTGATCGGAACCCCTTTGACTATTTGCCTAACAAGATTTTGTTTCAAAATAGGTAGAACTTGGATTAGATTTTTTTTAGATTGAAAAGTAAACATACGATGGGTTAGTATCGTAACTATTTCATCTGCAAGTAAAAAAGGAGAAGTAAAAGTCGTTTTATTATTTAATAAAGAGGGCCACGACCAAACCCTTTGCGCTAATTCAATTCGTGTATTTATCCAATCTGATACCCACTCCACAGCCTCATCATCTGCTTTTCTATAACTTTCTTGATTTGAGTTATTTGTGAGGGGCAAAATTAAATTATCCTTCATAAGTATCAAGATACAAATATTCTAAAATTCGACAAACTTATTTTTCAAGATTTAAAATGTTCATTCCCAACAAATGCACATTGATTAGAAATAAAAATCACGAATCAAGGTTAGCAAGTTTTAAAACGAAAAAAATGTCCTAAAACCTTATAAATTAGTTGCTTATCTGCATCACTAATTGTTAAACAAATACATACTTAGGCAACTCATATTTAAAGAGAAAACACTATTTTTACACGAATAAACTTTCTGCAACCATAAAATCATCACTTTTTTGAATACAAAAAGCCCCCATAACGGACTTATTAATTCTATCAGACATTATGATTCATTAACAAATCATCTTTTGAAGCCTTTCTAATTCGAGATGAAACATCAAAATAATTCGCATATAGCTATTGTATCTACCTGTTTAGATGATTGGGGTGGTAGTGAGGAATTATGGGCATTGAGTATACCCTATTTGCAAAAAGAAGGATTTTCGATATCTGTTTTAAAAGAACGTATCAATTTTACGCACAAAAGAGTCGTTCAATTAAAAAGATCCAATGTAGTATTTTATGCGCTCAAAAAAAACTATCATCGAATTTTAATGGGCTTCCTCAATTCTTTTCATAAACTAATAAAACCAAATTACATAGCCCATTTAGATTCTTTTGAAAAATTCATTCAAAAACAAAAGCCAGAATTAGTAATTATTTCGCAAGCCATCAATTTTGATGGTTTACCTTATGGCAACATTTGCTTAAAACATCAGATTGCCTATGTCATTATTTCCCAAAAAGCGGTTGAATTTTACTGGCCTCACCCCAATGAACGCGAATACATGATAAATGTATTTAAAATGGCAAAAAAATGTTTTTTTGTATCTGAGAAAAATAAAATTTTAACAGAAGAACAGTTTGGTTTCCGTTTTAATAATTCAGAAACAATTACCAATCCAAATAAACTAAGTACGAATTCAATTCCCTATCCAAGCACTGAATTTGGTTTTAAAATAGCTTTAATTGGCCGATTGTTTATCATTGACAAAGGTCAAGATATCCTTTTTAGAATTTTGGCAAAAGAAAAATGGAAAAAGAGAGATCTACATTTGTCGCTCATAGGTTCAGGCCCTGATAAGGAAGGACTTCAAGCATTGGCCCAATTATTAGCTTTAAAAAATATAACGTTTTTAGGCTTTCAAGAGGATATTAAACAAATTTGGTCAGATCATCATGCTTTAGTATTGCCTTCACGAAGCGAAGGTATGCCATTAGTGATTTTAGAAGCGATGGCAGTAGGTAGAACTATTATCGCTACTAGGGCTGGTGGAACAATGGAAATAGTTGAAGATGAAGTGACTGGATTTATCGGTGATGCCACTGAAAGTAGTTTTGAAGAAACATTAGATAGAGCGTGGAAAAAACGACATCAATGGGAATCTATTGGAATGGAAGCCTCTATCTATTTAAAGCAAAAAATAATAATCGATGCAGAAATTACTTTTGCAAAACACATCATTTCATTAATTCATGCATAGCAATCCTTTAATTTCAGTTATTATTCCCACATATAATCGCATCAATGTGGTAGGAAATGCCATAAAAAGTGTACTTAATCAAACCTATTCAAATATAGAACTAATTGTTGTTGATGATGGGTCAACTGATGGGACACAAAAATTAATAGCTACTTTTCCTGAAGTCATTTATATCTCAAAAGCGAATGGAGGCCAAGCATCTGCCCGTAATGTAGGTCTAAAACAAGCCAATGGTAAATTTATTGCATCCTTAGATTCGGATGAGTTTTGGGAAGAACAGTTTCTGGAAAAAAGGATTGCTTCCATCGAAGAACACCAATTAG
>JBJTNH010000103.1:0-29720 GCA_046073945.1 Aquirufa sp.
GTTTTTAATTGCGTTTAAAAGACAAAATATCAAAATGAAATTATTTGACGTATATCCACTATATCCCATTGAATTGGTCAAAGCACAGGGTTCAACAGTGTGGGATAAGCAAGGAAATGAATATTTAGACCTTTATGGAGGTCATGCAGTTATTTCGATTGGTCATTCTCATCCCTATTATGTGGAAAAAATGACCCAGCAATTACAAAACATCGGTTTTTATTCCAATTCAATCGTCATTTCAGGACAAGAAGAATTGGCAGAAAAATTAGGTCGAATTTCTGGTTACACAGACTACAACCTGTTTTTAACAAATTCTGGAGCAGAATCGAATGAAAATGCCCTAAAATTAGCTTCCTTTCATACGGGAAGAAAAAAGGTAGTTGCATTTAGTCATGCATTTCATGGCAGAACAGCAGGTGCTGTTGCTGTAACAGATAATCCAAGCATTGTTGCACCCATCAATGATACTTCACATGTGACATTCTTGCCATTTAATCAATTAGATGGATTAGAAAATAACATTACAGAAGAGACTTGTGCGGTCATTGTAGAAGGAATTCAAGGGGTTGGTGGGATTCAAGTGGCAAGTGATGAATTCTTAAAATCACTTAGAAAGCGTTGCACAGAAACGGGGACCATGTTAATTCTGGATTCAGTACAGTGCGGATATGGAAGATCTGGTAAATTCTTTTCGCATCAATTTGCAGGTATTCATCCGGATATGATGACTACTGCCAAAGGAATGGGGAATGGTTTTCCGATGGGTGGAGTTTTAATTTCCGCTGAAATAAAAGCGAGTTATGGCCTGTTAGGAACAACTTTTGGAGGAAACCATTTAGCTTGTACCGCAGCTAATGCAGTTTTGGATATCATCGAAAATGAGTCTCTTATTGAAAATGCAGAAAAAATAGGTGATTATTTGATGCATGAATTGAAAGGAATTTCAGGAATTAAAGAGCTTAGAGGAAAAGGTTTGATGATTGGAATTGAATTAGAACAAGCAGTTGGCCCAATCAGAGATGCCTTATTATTCAAGGAAAATATTTTCTGTGGATATGCAGGAAAGCATACTTTACGTCTACTTCCAAGTTTGGGAATAGACCAACAGATAGCCGATCGATTCTTAACAAGTTTGAAGGCTGTACTAAATTAATTGATAATTTAAGGGTAGATTAAAATAAAGGCTTGCTTTTTCAGCAGAAATGTAATTATTTTGCGTTTCTTTTGACTAGGATTTAGTCTTAAATAAAGAAGAACTAATAAAGTATATAATAAATTTTCAATGGCATTAATTACAAAAATTAGAGAGAAGTCGGGTATTGCTGCTGCAGCAATTGCGATCAGTTTAGTATTGTTTCTTGTAGGTAGTGATATTTTTCAAGGCAAATCGTCTTTATTCGGAGGTAATTCTCAGGAAATAGGCAAAATAGCTGGAGAAAGCATCATGATTACTGATTTTCAAAAGAAAGTAGAGGAGGCAACAGCTAATTACACCGCGCAAACAGGAAAAGGTCCAGGAGAGCAAGAGCAAGCAATGATTCGTGACCAAGTTTGGAATCAATATATTTTAGAAATCGCTTACAAAAAAGAATTTGATGCTTTGGGTATCAAAGTTTCGGATGAGGAGTTAATTGATATGGTTCAAGGAAACAATATTCATCCTTCTGTTCGCCAACAATTTACAAACCCACAAACTGGTCAATTTGACAAAACGTTTGTGATTCAGTTTTTGAAAAATTTAAAAACCATGCCTGTTCAACAACAACAAGCTTGGGCTAATTTTGAAAAATCAATTTCACAAGATCGTATCCGTTCAAAATATGAGAACTTAATTCGCCAGTCGACTTACGTGACTCAAGCAGAGGCTCAAAAAGAGTATCAAACTCAAACAGCTAAGTTTAACGCTCGTTTCCTTTATGTTCCTTTCTTCTCTATTCCTGACACAACTGTTAAAGTGACAGATACTCAGTTAGAAGAATATTTAGCAAAACACAAGGACCAATACAAAGGAGCGAATACTCGTTCTATTCAATATGTAACGTTCCCTGTTATTCCTACCAAACAAGATACTGTTGAGTTTTATACATCAATTAAGAAGTTAGCGAAAGACTTAGCGGTTGCACCGAATGATTCAGCATTTGCTATGTTAAATTCAGATGTTCGTACGCCATACTTAGTTTCTTATTCTGAAATTCCTGAGCAAGTAAGAGCTCAATTAGGAACTTTCCAAGTGGGTGGAATCTATGGTCCATTTAAAAATGGCTTAACTTATTCCATTTATAAATATGGTGGTGTAAAGAAAGATACTTTGTTCACTGTTCGTGCTAGCCATATTCTAATTGCTCCTGCGAATAAATCAGATTCAGCTAAAGCTCAAGCGAAAGTTCGTGCAGAGTCTATTTTAACTCAAATCAAAGGTGGTGCAAACTTCGAGACATTAGCTCAAATGAATGGAATGGACGGTACTGCTCAAAATGGTGGAGATTTAGGTTATTTCAAAAACAATGGTTCAATGGTTAAGTCTTTTGAAAATGCTATTTTCGGATTTAATGGTACAGGATTATTACCGGGTGTTGTTGAAACAGATTTTGGATACCACATCGTTAAAGTAACAGATCCTAAGTCTAATACTAGCTATAAATTAGCTGCAATCAATAAAACCATTGCACCTTCGCAATCAACACTTGATAGAGTTTACACTCAAGCAGATGCATTTGCTAATTCAAATGGAACATTAGCTGCGTTTGAGGTAGCTTTGAAAAAAGACAAGAACTTAATTATGATGCGTGCCAATCGTTTGGCAGAAAATGCAACAAGCATCAATAACTTAAGCAATGCACGTGAAATTGTACGTTGGGCATTTGATGAAAAAACAAATGTAGGCGATGGTTCTCAAAAAGTATTTGAGCAAGATAATCAATACATCATTGCTTATTTAAGTTCAAAAACGGAAAAAGACAATGTTAAAGTTGATGACTACCGTGAAGAATTAACTGCTCGAGTTAGAAATGATTTGAAAGGAGAAAAAATTGCAAGTAAATTAGCTGCAATCAATGGTTCTTTGGAGCAAATCGCTCAAAAATATGGAGCTGGTGCTTTAGTGGAAAATGTAGCTGATATTACGTTGGCATCTGGTATGTTAAACACTGCTGGTCCTGATCCAATCGCTTTAGGTAGAATTGCTGGTTTGAAAAACGGAAAGCGTAGTAAAGTGTTTGTAGGTGAAAATGGAGTTTACATTGCAGAAAAAACTTCAAGTGTAGCTGCTCCTGCTTTAGCTGATTATTCTAATTATAAAAATCAAATTCAAATGATGGGTGTTCAAAGAGCATCTTTTTACATCAATGAAGCAATCAAAGAAAATGCAAATATTGTAGATAAGCGTTATAAATTCTATTAATATTTCTTAATATTCAACAAGAAAAAGCATTCTGTAAAGGATGCTTTTCTTGTTTATAGTACATTTGTAAAATGAATTTCAAATTGAAAAATTTCTCTTGGCTTTTATATTTGATCATAGGTTTTCTTTTGATCGGAATAAGCCCTTTGATCAAACTCAGATTTGACTTAAGTGAAGAGAAAAAATTCACGATCAGTGAATCCAGCATAAAGGTTTTAAATCAATTAGATGGACCAATAAAAGTCAAGATTTATTTAGGTGGCGACAATCTTCCTGGTGGTTTTAAACGATTGCATCACTCTTTAGTAGAATTACTCGAAGATTTCAAAAAGCATAGTAGTCAAGATATTATCATCGAACAAATTGATTTATACAAAGACTATCCCAATGAAAAGGAAAGACAAGCGCTAATTTTTGAATTAGATTCATTAGGTATCCCTCCAACCAATATCGTCAACAAAGAGCAAGGAAAAGCTGTTTCACTATTGGTAGTCCCTGGAATTACCATCGAAAAATCTGACCGAGTAATAGGTGCTTTATTGCTAAAAGGAAATCAGTTAAATTCCCCACAAGAAATCCTCAATCAAAGCATTGAAAATTTAGAATATGAAATTATCCAAGTAGTCCATAGCCTTGAAAATAAAGAGAGAAAAAAAATCGGATTTTTTCTAGATTACAGTGGTGTACCTGCAATTAAACAATTAGATTTAATCGCAAGCTTAAGAAAACAATATGACTTATACCCTGTCGATTTAGGACAATCCCCTACCTTGGATGGTTTAGATGCCTTCTGCATCATTCAACCCAATAAAAAATTCAATCGCTTAGATCAATTTAAAATCGATCAATTCCTTGTCAAAGGAGGAAAAGGTATCTTATTTTTAGATGGCACAAGAGTAGATACGGTCCAAAATCAAGGATTGGTATTTTCAAGAATTGAAAATGGCTTGGAAGAAATGCTTTTTCATTATGGCCTTCGAGTGAATTCCAACCTAGTGAAGGATGCTCAGCTATGTGGGGCCATTCCACTTGAAGTGGGCAATTTTGGAAATAAGCCCTCATTACAATTAATGCCTTGGCCAGCATTTCCATTATTGATGGCCAATCCGAATTCGGTAATTACCAAAAATCTGGATGCTATTTATGCCAAATATCCATCGAGTATTGATACCATATCTGGAAGTAATTTAAAAAAATCAATCTTACTAAGCACAAGTGCTTTCACGCAGACTCAAAATGCCCCAGCAACGCTGCCATTCTCTGCTTCTGGAAAAGACTTTGACCCAGAAAAATACAAGAGTGGTCAGAAGGCGATTGCCTATCTTCTAGAAGGACAATTTAAATCCATGTTTAAAAACCGAATTGCGCCAGACGATACACTTTCTAACTATTTTGTAGAAAATAGTAAACAAAACGGAGCTTTAATTGTGGTTGGAGATGGAGACGTACCTTTAAACTCCATCGATCCAAATACAAAGGGACCAATGGCCTTAGGATTTGATCCATTTTCTAAACATACTTTTGCGAATAAAGACTTTATTTTAAACGCGTTTAACTATTTGTTGGACGACAACAAAAGTTTGTTGGCGAGAAATAAAAATATCCAATTAAGACCCTTGGATAAAGCAAAAATAGAGAATGAAAAAAGCTTTTGGCAAGGATTAAACATCATTGTCCCTATACTTTTTGCAGCAATACTAAGTTTACTGATAATCCTTTATAGAAAGTATCAATTCAGTAAATAAAACCTTTGGTATAATACCTAAAATATTTTAACTTCAAGGTTTAATTGCAAAAATTACTCAAACTAAAGAATCAAATTTAATTCTTCCATACTAATGAAATTCAAAGTAGCCTCAAACGTATTGCTTAAGCAAATTTCCGCCATCGGTGGTGTTGTAGCTAGTAATCCTATTATTCCCATTCTAGAAAACATATTAGTAGAATTAGAGGGCAACCAACTAATTTTAACAGCCTCTGATTTACAGACTGTTATGACTACAAGAGTAGAGGTTGATGGATCAGAAAATGGCTCAATTGCTTTACCAGCAAGATTATTATTGGAAACATTAAGAAGTCTTCCTGAACAACCAGTTACTATTTCTGCAGACCAAGGAACATTTGGTGCAGAAATTGCTACAGCAAACGGACGATTTAAATTAAGTGGAGAAAACCCAATCGATTTCCCTAGAATCCCTGAGGTTAGTAAAAATCAATCCATTTCATTGTCAGCAATGACTTTAGGCGAAGCAATTGCCAATACCTTATTAGCAGTTTCAAATGATGATATGCGCCCTGCCATGACGGGTGTTTTAATTCAAATGACAGGAGATCATACTAATTTTGTTGCTACTGATGGTCACAGATTAGTGAGATACAGAAGAAATGATATCAAAACAGAGGGTCAAAGTTCATTGATCTTACCTAAAAAAGCCCTGGCTCTATTAAAATCAACTTTGCCTTCCGATGATACAGAAGTAAAAGTAGAATTTAGCCAATCGAATGCATTTTTTAGTTTCCAAAGTTTTCAATTGATTTGTCGTATTATCGACGAGCGTTTCCCAGAATACGAAAATGCTATTCCAAAGCAAAACAATAACATTGTTACCATCAATCGTTTGGAATTCCTTAGCTCTGTGAAGCGTATTTCAATCTATTCAAATAAAACGACTCATCAAATTCGATTGAAGCTAACTGCGAACAAATTAACCCTGTCTGCAGAAGATTTAGATTACTCGAACGAAGCCAACGAAGCCCTTTCATGTGAATTTTCAGGAACTGATATGGAAATCGGTTTCAATGCCAAATTAGTCTCTGAATTATTGAGTAATTTAAGTGCTAAATTTGTCGATATTAAATTAAGCGAACCAAACAAAGCAGGATTAATCATTCCATCGGATCAAGATGAAAATGAAGATATCTTATTGTTGGTAATGCCAGTTATGTTAAATTCTTACAACTAATATCAAATATGAAAACTTCCATTTTAACTTTGATTTTTGGCTTGATGGTCACTTTTTCATCCATTGGCCAAGATGCTCCTAAAGGAGTAGAGTTTTTTCATGGCAGTTTTCGCCAAGCCTTAGCAAAAGCAAAAAAGGAAAATAAAATGATCATGTTTGATGCCTACACAACTTGGTGTGGACCTTGTAAAATATTGAAATCAAAGGTTTTCCCAGATAGTGAATTAGGTAATTATATCAATAGTAAATTTATTTCGATTGGTGTTGATATGGAAGCTGGAGAAGGACCTGCATTGGCTAATATGTATCCTTTGGAAGGTTATCCTACCATTTTCTTTTTAGACGCTAACGGAAAGGTGAAAAAGAAAGTATTGGGTCTACCTCAAGGGGGAGCCAAAGAATTATTAGCCATCGCTAAAGCAATCAAATAATTCTAATTTACCATCTCATTCTTATCCTTTGTGATTCTTCGCAAAGGATATTTTTTATCAAAAAATTACTAAATTGTTGAAATAAATATTCATCAATGATTTATCTTTCCCTTCTTTCCTTCTTCAAAGACGAACTAATTTCCTTCTTTGGTCTATATTCCATTTTAGAAATCATACAATCAGGCGACTATTCTAGCTTAAGTACTTGGGACGGACTAAAAGCCTTGATTTCTCCCATTTTACCCTTCCTACTCCTCTTAGAAATCATTCGTGCTATTATTTACAAGAGATTTAAAATAGATCATTATAGAACTCCCTTCCTGATATTTTTAGGAAACAAAGTTATTTCAAGATTCATATCTATCGCTGCAGTTTCCTTTTGTATCGTAACCTTAGAACCATACGCACTTCTACAAATTGAACCAACTTGGTATTGGTTTATTTATGCCTATATCATCTGGGAATTCGCACATTTCATCTATCATTATTTAGGCCATAAAGTTCGATTATTTTGGTGTTTGCATTCAACACACCATGCTCCTATTGAAATGAATTTATTTGTTTCCAATGCTCATTTCTTTTTAGAGGCTCCTTACGCGGATATTATCAGAACGAGTATTTGTATTTTAGCAGGTGTGCCTCCTATTTTATTATTTGCTGTGATGTTTGTCGATGGCACTTGGGGAACGTTTATCCATATTGGTGAAAATATCATAAAAGATGGCCGATTAGGTTTTTTAAACAAATTCTTACTTACTCCCTCTCACCATCGAGTACATCATGCTAAAAATCCATTGTATATGGACACCAATTTTTGTAACCTTCTTCCTATTTGGGACAAAGCTTTTGGGACATTCCAAAATGAAGATGATAAGATAAAAATTGAATATGGAATCACTCGTGACTACAATCCTCAAAATTATTTCGATGTGTATTTTGGTGAAATCTTCTTACTCTTTAAAGACATCTACCAAGCACCAGGAATTGTAAATAAAATCAAATACCTTTTTATGCCACCCGGCTGGAGTCATTTAGGAGACTCAAAGACTGCTAAACAAATCAGAACCGAATTTTTAATGAGCAAGGATCCTCTTCTAAGACCGAATGAAGCTTCAAACTGATAAGAATTAAATCCGAATCGATTCGTATTTCAAATAAAGATGATAAGCTCTTCATTAAAATTATTATTTAAAATTTTATTTAAAATAATTCTAAATAGTGTTGCACAAAACAACTAAGTGCAATATATTTGTACTCTATTTATAATTAGTCTAAATAAAATTTAAATGAAAAAAGTCTTCGTATTATTTATTTTATTACTCTCTTTTCCATCATTAGCCCAATTAGGAAGCATTTCAGGTCAAATTAAATCAGAATCGAATGAGCCACTTCCTGGTGCTTCCATCGTATTAGTAGGAACCGTTCGAGGTGTGGAAAGTAATTCATCTGGTGATTATGTCATTAAAGGATTAAAGTCTGGGAATTATACCTTAAAAGTAAGTTTTGTCGGTTATAAGTCAATCTTTCAGGATTTAATAATAAAAGATGGTGAAATGATCAAAGCCAACTTTTTACTAAGTGATGCGAATGAATTGAAAGGTATTTCGGTATATGCTCAATCCGGTGTAAAAGGAAATGCATTTTTACCTCAAGTGAACGAATACACCATCACTGCTGGCAAAAAAAATGAAGTAATTGTGCTAGATAATTTGCAAGCCAATTTAGCGATGAATAATTCTCGCCAAATTTTTTCTAGAACGCCAGGTATATCTATATGGGAAAGTGATGGTTCTGGCATACAATTAGGAGTCGCCTCAAGAGGTCTTTCCCCCAATCGATCTTGGGAATTCAATGTAAGAATGGATGGCTATGATATAACTCCCGACCCTATGGGCTACCCAGAAGCCTATTATACTCCTCCAATGGAAGTAGTGGATCGAATCGAGATAATACGAGGAGCTAGTTCTTTGCAATATGGACCTCAATTTGGAGGTTTAATGAACTTTGTTTTACGCAAACCCAATGTATCGACAAAATTGGTGATTGAAAGTCAAAATACAACTGGAAACAATGGACTATTTAGTTCGTTTAATTACCTAGGTGGTACTTCAGGTCGATTAAGCTATACGACCTATTATCAAAAAAGAATGGGAAATGGATGGCGTCAAAACTCTTATTTCAACACTGATCATTCCCACGGAGAAGTTTCCTACGCATTTTCCAATAAGTTAAAAATGGGAGCTCAGTTGACCTATATGTACACACAAAGTCAACAAGCTGGTGGTTTAACAGATATAGCTTTTGCTCAAAATTCTCAACAGAGTACACGCACCAGAAATTGGTTTAGCAATCCTTGGTTTATTTATGCTCTTACCGCAGACTATCTAATTAACACGAAATCAAAGCTTTCTTTTAAATACTTTGGAACCACTGCTGAACGTAGTTCGGTAGGATTTACTAAATCTATTACGGAAGTAGATCCCATGGGTAGCCGACAAGTTGACCAAGATTACTACCAAACAAATGGCATTGAATTGAGGTATTTGGTTGACTACAGTTTGGGATCATGGAAAAACACATTAGCCACTGGAATTAGGTATTTTAATGGTGAAATTAAACGAAAACAGCTTGGAGTTGGCTCCAATGGAAGTTCAATGGATTTTACGATCCAAGGTTTATTTACAAGAGATTTGACCTTTCATAATACCAATTACGCTGCATTCGCAGAAACGATTTTGAGACCTTCTACCCCATTGCTTATTACCTTAGGTGCGCGATTGGAGCAAATTGACACACACATGCAAGGACAATCTGGTTTAAGCTCAACCGGCACTCCAATACCTGCTATTCCTAGTAGTCGGGGAAGAACTTTCGCACTATTAGGCGTAGGATCTGAATACAAGATTAGCACTAACAGCAAATTATACAGCAATATAGCACAAGCATATCGGCCCGTTTTGGCTTCTGATTTATTACCTCCTGCTACTTCTGATGTAATTGATCCAAATTTAAAAGATGCCAAAGGTTTTAATTTTGACATAGGTTATCGAGGTGAAATAGGAAATTACTTAACCTTTGACTTAGATTATTTTTATCTTGATTACGATGATCGTGTAGGAACAATTTCTCGTACGAATACAGATGGTAAAATATATCAATATCGAACAAATTTAGGACATTCAGTTTCAAAAGGCATTGAAGCCTATGTAGAATTCAGTCCAACGAGCGCTTGGTTAAAAAACCGAAAACTGGGTAACATTTCTATGTTTGCTTCAATTGCGGCAATAAATGCACGTTATATGGACTTTAAAACAACTATTGTTTCGAATGGCCAAATTGTAGAAGGTAACCTTGCTGGCAAACAAGTAGAAAATGCTCCTGAAAAAATTAATCGATTTGGAATTACCTATTCTAAAAAAGGCCTATCCATGAGTTGGCAAATCAGTGATATTGGTTCAACATTTGCTGATGCAAGTAACACAATATTACCAAATGCCGCTGCTACTACAGGACTAATTCCATCTTATCAAGTTCAAGATATTTCTGGCTCTTATAAATTCAAAAAATATGCTCAATTGAAATTTGGAGTAAATAATATAACTGATGCAAGGTATTTCACCAGACGCTCTGGAGGCTATCCAGGCCCTGGATTATTACCAGCAGATGGAAGAACTTGGTATATTGGTTTGAATTTAAAATTTCTCAATTAAATTCAACAAATAAGCTAACACTGATTATTTATAAAATTCTTAAGGTCAAAAATACTGTAAAATCACAAAAGATTGTAAAATCACAACTCAAGCAGAGTTAAATGAATGTATTTTTGACCTTATTAATTTTTTAATCGTGCAATTAAATCCACTAGAAACTCAAATTATAAACGAATTAATCTGTGATCTCTGTTCTAACCTAATAGATGAAGATCAACAAGCATTAATTTCTCAAAATTGCCTAAATGCGTATAAAAATCCATTTGATTACATTCAAGAAAATGAAGAAAATTTAGGATGGATTACTATTTCTCTTGAAACGGCAAATCAATTCATTGCTTCATCAGTTCCAGCACTCGCCATCTGCCATTGTTTAACCACGCATCTAAGTGACTTTTTTATCAAAGGTTTTGACTTAGACCTCATACATTTGCAAATCAAACAAAAGATTCAGCACAAACGCTTTCCTGAAATAGATAAATACTATAAAACCATCAAAGCAAATGATAAAAAGAAAGTTTCCATCCACTCTTTTGAGAAATACAAAGCTTGGCTTTCGAAACAAATCACAAAAATTGATCCCAATTTAACAGCTGTATATTTTGATGATCATTTCAATGATAACCTATATTTGTGTTTAGTTCAGTTAGAAAAAACACAAAGAATTTTAGCAAATTGTCGGTTATTAGGAATTCACATTAAATGCATTTAACCATGAAACATTCACTCATTATTTGTTTACTATTTTTCTGTATTCATAATAAATCGACCGCGCAAACAAATATCGTGGGAGAGAATCGAGATTTGCATGGTTGCTTGCCTTCTGCAGGTTATCAATGGAGTGAGTTATTTAAAGAATGCATTAGACCGTTTGAATTAAAGCTTCAATTAAGCAATAAATCACACAGTTATAATTGTGGAGTCTTATTTTCCAAAGACAAAAAGAAAGTGGAACTATTCTGTAAAGAAGGTGTCTTTATGCTAAATAGGATAAAAAACAAAAACGACTTTTATCTTTCTAAAAACGGATGGGGTTTTGAGAAAAATAAAAATCGTTGGATGGTCAAATCAAAAACAAAAGAAATACTGTATCAGTAATTAGCGTAAATCATTGATTTCTACACCTGGAAATGCTTTTTTATCGAAACTGAAATACTTGTCATCTACACCGGCATTGGCATTTAGTTTCGTCACCTTAAAGTTTTGCTTTTTACCTGATTTGTTGATAATTGTCCATTCTTTAACAGAGGAATCAGACTTATTGATTTTTATACTAATCTTTTGAACTTGTGCTGTTTTAGCATTTGGCGACAATTCCACTGTAGCAATTGGACCCGCTTCTGAAACAAGCGACATTTTATAGGCTTTTTTATCAAAAGAATAAATTTTGGCAGGACTTAAATCACCTTCATTGGGGTCAAAATTGGAAATATTCACTTCATTAATTTCTTTGATGTAAGTTGATACTTCTTTTCCATTATTGAAGATTTCTTGTCCAGATGTTTTCAAACGAAATTTATTTCCCTTAACAGTGATAGAACCAGTCATTGATGCTCCTCCACCTTCCGTTTGATAGCTAAAATTGGCAGCAAAAGAAGACATTGCTTTGTACTTTTTCTGCATTCCATCAATGTAGCTTAGAGCTTTATTGGCTTGTGCCAACGTAAGATGTGAAACCAATAAAACAAGGACAATTAATGAGTAATTTTTCATAATTTTTATCTATAAATTTCTTAGTAATTCTTCTAAACTTGCATCATCTTTTACCAAAACCTCTCGAGCTTTAGATCCACCAAATGGCCCAACAATTCCTGCTGCTTCTAATTGATCGATCAATCTACCAGCTCGGTTATATCCTAATTTCAACTTTCTTTGAATCAAAGAAGTAGATCCTTGTTGATGCATAACGATTAATCTAGCAGCCTCGTCAAAATACTGGTCGCGATTACTCGGATCAAAATCGCCTCTTTCTTGGCCGCCTACTTCATCTGAATCTGCCTCAGGTAACAAATAAGCCGATTGATAGCCTTGCTGATTACCGATAAAATCACAAATATCTTCCACTTCTGGAGTGTCAACAAACGCGCATTGCAAACGAATAACTTCTGAGCCCATTGATAGCAACATATCTCCCATTCCAACTAATTGATCCGCACCGCCTGCATCAAGGATCGTTCTTGAATCAATTTTAGACATTACTTTGAAGGATAATCGAGCAGGGAAATTGGCCTTAATCGTTCCTGTAATTACATTCACACTTGGCCTTTGAGTAGCAACCACCAAGTGAATACCAATTGCTCTCGCCAATTGAGCTAAACGAGCAATAGGATGCTCAACCTCTTTACCAGCTGTCAACATCAAATCGGCTAATTCATCTATCACCAAGACGATATATGGCATAAAATCATGCTTATTTGGATCAAGACGTCGATTAATGAATTTCTGATTATATTCTTTCAAATTACGACAACCTGCATCTTTCAATTTGTCGTAACGTAAATCCATTTCCTTGCACAATGAATTTAAGGTATTAACTACTTTTTTGGTGTCTGTAATAATTGCCTCCTCTGAATCAGGCAAACATGCCAAAAAGTGTCTTTCCAACTTATTAAACAAAGAAAGCTCTACTTTTTTAGGATCAACTAACACAAACTTTAAGGTAGCTGGGTGCTTTTTATAAATCAAAGAGGTTAAAAGCATATTCAAACCTACGGATTTACCTTGTCCAGTGGCTCCAGCCATCAACAAATGGGGCATTTTGGCCAAATCGGCTACAAAAATTTCATTGGAAATATTTTTTCCCAACGTAATAGGTAGATCAAAATTGCATTTTTGGAATTTTTCAGAACCAATCACTGCTCTCACGGGAACCATTTCACGATTCTTATTTGCCACTTCTATACCAATTGTACCTTTTCCTGGCATTTGACCTATGATACGAACGCCCATAGCAGCTAGTGAAAGCGATAAATCATCTTCTAAAGAAGTAATCTTACTTACCCGCACACCTGCCTTAGGAACAATTTCATAAAGAGTAACTGTTGGCCCAATCGTGGCTTCAATTTTTTGAATACCAATGCCATAATTCAATAAGGTTTCAACAATCTTTTCCTTATTTTCTTTCAACTCGTCCATCGTTACTTGGGTCGTCTGATTTTTTTGATCATACTCCTTCAGTAAATCGAGTGTCGGAAATTTATACTTCGGTAAATCAGCTGTTGGATCATATAAACCCAATTTAGCCACTAAATCATTGGCAGTAATTTCAGCACCTGAAACAGGAACTTCCTCTATGGATTCATCCGCTTCACTGGCCTCTTCTGCCACTTTGTAGGTAAAAGTTAAATCCTCCGTCGGTTCAATTTCAGGAATAGATTGAACTTTCTCATCTGAAATAGTGATAGGATTAAGCACTTCTATCTCGGTTTCAACCTCCTCAAGCTTCTTCTCGGGTGGTAAATGAGGTCTAAACGTTGACTCATCATCATTATCTTCTCTAACAGAAATATCATCGTCTTCGAAATCCTCATCAAATAATTCATCTGTATCTTCCAATGCTGAAGTGGGATTCGCCAATTCATGATTAGATCTTGATTTAGCTTTCGGACGAGGGTTTAATTGATAAAAAATGACTACAAAAACAGCTCCTACAAATACGATGACAAAAACCGACAAATAGCCAATTAATTGTTGAAGTTTTTCATTCAAAAAGTAGCCAAAACCTCCGCCTAAAGAATGAGGCAAATCGAATTGATATACAAAAAAACCAATTAAGATACTTCCCCAAACTACATAAAACAACACTTGCCAAGTTAAATCTCGGATAGAAATCAACTCCTTTTTAAATGCCAAACGAACAGCTGAAAGAATAAATAAGGGAATTAACAAAAAGGAAGAAATTCCAAATGTCTTGAATAAAAAGAAATGAGCCACTTTTGCACCGAACAATCCAGCAAAATTATTGACAGGAATATTGCTTCCATCAATGACATCCATCGGACCTAATTCGATCTCACTTTGATCTGAAATCCCTGTGAATAAACTAGAGGCAAATGAAAAAAGCAATAATGCACCAATGATAAATAGAAAGCCAGCAAATATAAATTTTCCTTGGTCGGAACGCATTTGCTTTGCAGCAATATTTTCCTTTTGTTCATCAAAATTCAACTGAAGTGATGAAGGTTTACCTGAAATTTGTTTTGCCATGTAGAGAACACTGATTTAAAGGGTTTAAATTACTAAATTTTAGAGCGATTTACAAAAGAAATTAAAGTCCCGACTTTAAAATTTCTTGATTAATTTCTTTAATTAAACCAGGCCCTTCGTAAATAAAACCTGTATAAATTTGAACCAAACTCGCGCCAGCCTTTATTTTATCCAAAGCATCTTCTCCAGAATGAATTCCTCCTACACCAATGATTGGAATTGTACCATTCGATTTTTTGTATAAATAGGCAATCACTTCAGTGGAACGTTTGTTCAAAGGCTTTCCACTCAAACCACCGGATTCTTTAGTAAGATCTTGTGGAGATTGTAAACCTTCCCTAGATAAGGTGGTATTGGTTGCGATAATACCTGCCAACTTCGTTTCTGAAACAATTTCAATGACATCATCCAATTGTTCATCGGATAAATCTGGGGCAATTTTCAATAAAATAGGCTTGGGTTTTGTTTTTGCATTGTTTAGTTTTTGCAAACCCGACAACAATTTTTTCAAAGGCTCCTTTTCCTGTAGGGCTCTTAAATTGGGCGTATTTGGCGAACTAACATTCACCACAAAATAATCTACCCAATCAAATAATGCCTCAAAACCTTTTTGATAATCTTCATCCGCTAATTCATTGGGGGTAACTTTATTTTTCCCCAAATTCCCCCCTACAATAACTTTCGATTTACGAGCCATTAATCGTTCTTTCATGGCGTCTAATCCTTGATTGTTAAATCCCATTCGATTAATAATGGCAGAATCTTTCGGCAAACGAAACAAACGTGGCTGAGGATTTCCGTCTTGAGCTTTCGGCGTCACTGTTCCAACCTCAATGAACCCAAAACCTAACTCAGCAAATTCATCAATTAATAAAGCATTTTTATCAAAACCTGCAGCCAAACCAACCGGATTGGGAAATTTAATTCCAAAAACCTCTCTTTCTAAATTGGGATGTTGAAAAGCATAAACTTGACGAAAAATGGATTTCGCAAAAGGCACTTTCATCATTAGTCGAATACTTGTAGCTACAATTTCATGCGCCTTTTCGGGACTAAATAAAAAAAGTAGTGGCTTGACGATTAATTGATAAAACATAAAAATGGGGATTGTAAATGAAAAACGAAATTACAAAAATCAATCAAGATACTTGGAATATGTCAAGGAATTAATGCAAAATAATTAGTCAAAATAAAAATAATACAAATTTCAGGTGGTCAATTAAAAAATACTTCTAATTTTAGACATCCTTCTAGGAAATCAAGCATTTAAAACAATAAAGCCTATGTTAAGTCGTGTTGCCAATTCCATTTATTGGATGAATCGCTATATCGAGAGAGCTGATAATTATGCTCGTTTCATCTCGGTCAATTTTAATCTTGCCTTGGATTTACCCCCCAATGTGCCCGAACAATGGGAGCCTTTAATCGTGGCAACGGCTGATCATTACAATTTCTTTGAGCATTATTCAGCTGCAAATAGAGAAAATGTACTTTACTACATGACATTCGATATTAAAAATCCTAATTCCATCCTTTCTTGTTTGTACAGTGCAAGAGAAAATGCTCGTACCATTAGAGAAAGTATTTCCAAAGAAATGTGGGAATATGTCAATCAAATTTATTGGAAAGTAAAAGACCGAGTGGAAGGAAGTAAAAATTGGGAAATAGCTAGGTACCAAGGTTTTTTAGAGGAAATTAAATCTGGAAGCCAATTATTTTATGGCATTGTAGATTCTACTATTACGAGAGGAGAAGGTTGGCATTTTGGTCAATTAGGCAAACTATTGGAAAGAGCAGACAAAACAACTCGATTCTTGGATGTAAAATATTTCACTTTATTACCAGATATAGATGCGATTGGTTCACCCTTGGATTTATTGTTATGGTCTTCTGTGTTAAAATCAGTCTCTGCTTACAATATGTTTCGGCAACAATACAAAGGGATCACCCCTTCCTTTATTGTTGAATTTTTAATTTTGGACAAGAATTTTCCAAGATCAGTGGTGCATTGTTTAAAAGATGCTGAATTATCCTTGTATGCCATTTCAGGTACTTCATCTGAATCAGGCTTCTCTAATTTGGCAGAAAAGAAATTATCTAAACTTTTGTCTGAAGTAGAATTCACTGAAATTGATGATATTTTATCCACAGGTCTCCATCAATTTTTAGATAATTTCCAATCAAAAAACAATGAAATCGGGCAAAGCATATTTAATACTTACTTTGACCTAAAGCCCGTCAATTAAATCTTTCATTTGAAATATATATTGTAATTTCGCCAAAATTTTAAATCCCAAAATGACTTTTTGCTTAGGTATTACCGTAAAAGAAGGATTAATCGCTATTGCTGACACAAGAATAACAGCAGGCAATGAGATGTATTCTAACAAAAAAATTTCCATACACGAAATAAATAATCATAGTCTATTCATCATGTCAGCTGGATTAAGATCAGTTAGAGATAAGGCTATAACCTATTTTAATCATACCATAGAGCAAGAAGAAGACTCGTATAATTATATGTTTGAAGCAGCTACTACTTTTGGCACTATGCTTAAAAAAGTAGCTGCTGAGGACAGAGAAACCTTAGAAAAGGAAGGTTACCAATTTAATTTACATGCTATTATTGGGGGACAAATGCCAAAAGATAAAGAGCATAAGCTCTTTTTAATTTTTCCTGAAGGTAATTGGATTGAAATTAATGATGGTCTAAAATATCAGATAATTGGTAATTCCAATTATGGAAAACCATTGTTAAATAGGAATTTAACGTATGATACATCCTTAAAGGATGCATTAAAAATGGGCTTTCTTTCTTTTGACGCCACTCAAGTAAGTACGAATGATGTTGACTTCCCAATAGACGTTGTCGTATATGAAAAAGACAGCTTCAAGGCAAAAGAAATCAGACTTCATAAAGAAGATATGCAAGAAATTTCAGATGAATGGAATTTGGCCTTGAGAAAATCATTAGAAAAAATAGACGAAGGCTGGATGAAAAATCTTGTTTCTTTATCCAAATAAGACCCATGATCGCTAAAATAAAGCATAAATTAAAATATACTTATTCTTCTCCCGTTGTATTAGATCCACATATCATCTATTTACATCCAAGAAAAAGTGCCTTATTAACTGTCTTAGATTATTCCTTAGCTATACACCCAAGACCAGTTCAAGTTTCTAAAAATTTAGACCCTGAAGGCAACATTCAAAATATTTTATTCTTCAAAGAACCCACAGAAGAATTAACCATCACAATGAATGCCAAAGTGGAAACAACGGAATTCAATCCATTTGATTTCGTTTATTTCCCTTTTGAAAGTAAACTTTTACCCATTACCTATACCAAATCTTATCAAAAAACGCTTAGTCCCTATTTAGGTTTAGAAGGTGTCACCACGATCGTTGAACAAGTAGCTCGACAAATTGGCTCTGAAGTTCAGTGGAAAACCTCCGAATTTCTTACGGCATTGAATGAATTTATTTATAAAAACTTTGCCTACGAGATTCGGGAAGAAGGGCCACCGAATTCCCCAGAATTCACGTTAACCCAACGAAAAGGGACTTGTAGAGATTATGCCGTTCTTTTCTCTGCATTATGTCGTGTCTTAGGATTAGCTACTCGATTTGTGAGTGGATATTATACGGGCATTGCTCCAGTTGATTTACCGAATCAAAGTCATTATTTACACGCTTGGGTGGAAGTTTATTTACCTGGCGGTGGTTGGAGAGGTTACGATCCTACGCAACATGAAGTTGTATCTGGTAATCACATCCCTTTAGCAGCTTCTTGCCTAGCAGAAGAAATTACTCCAGTCTTTGGCTCATACCGAGGAAATGCGCAATCTACATTGGAAACGGAGGTTTTTATAGAGAGAGTTTAGAGGAGAGAAAAGAGAAAAGAGAAAAGAGAAAAGAGAAGAGAGAGGAGAGAAATGTGAAAAATCGGTGGCTGAGGTTCTCGAAGCCACCTCCTACATCTTACCCTACCAACAACTGCGCTAACAAATAATCGGCTACTAAAATGGCGATACAAGAATTGGTAACAGCAGCGGTACTCGATTTACCCACTTCATAAGCTCCACCGCTGGTATAAAACCCTTGAAAAGAAGCAATGGTAGCTACAATAAAAGCAAAAACCACAGACTTCACTAAGGCAAAAAACATATAATTTCCTTTGAAATCAAATTGCAATCCATGTACATAAGCTTCAGGAGTAATAGCACCTGTTAACCAACCAGCTACATAACCTCCCATGATGGCCAAAAAACAAGCTAAGGTTACTAACATGGGAAACATCAACATGGAAGCAATGATTTTGGGCAAAACCAAATAGGAACTAGAATTAATCCCCATTACTTCCAAAGCATCAATTTGCTCTGTAATACGCATAGTCCCTAATTGACCTGCAATATTGGATCCTACTTTTCCACTTAAAACCACGCAAGTGATGGTCGGACCCATTTCTAAAATCGTAGAATCTCTTACAATTAAACTGATAATATACTGAGGCACAAACGGGTTATCCATGTTAGCAGCAGTTTGAACACAAGTAACGGCACCTAAAAAAGTAGAGACTATTGACACAATCAAAACAGAACTAATACCAATATCCATACATTCCTGCATGACCAAAGAAAAATAAACCCTAAATTTTTCAGGATTTGTAAATAGCTTACTCAGGAAGATTAAATATTTACCTAATTTTGACATGCGTAAATCTAAAAGATTGCAATAAAGCATCAAATATAATGAACAAATCCGTAGTAATTAGTGGAGGAAGCCAAGGAATTGGTAAAGCACTCGTAAAAAAATTCTTGAATGAAGGTTTTAAAGTCTATACATGTGCTAGAAAAAAAGCTGGATTAGATCAATTACAAGAAGAATGTCAATCAGATTTATTGAAAACATTCGTAGCTGATTTGAGCAACAAAAATGAAGTAATGGATTTTGCCGATTGGATTTTAACACATGAAAAAAGCATTGATGTGTTAATCAATAATACAGGCGTGTTTTTACCTGGACAAATTCAAAATGAAGAAGATGGCGTCATTGAAAAGCAAATCAACACCAATTTATACAGTGCTTACCATTTAACACGAAAATTATTACCCCAATTTATTCAAAACAAAAGCGGTTATATTTTCTCTATTTGCTCCACTGCGTCGATTACTGCTTATACACATGGAGGCTCCTATTGCATTAGTAAATTTGCTTTATTGGGATTCACAAAAGTATTAAGAGAAGAATTAAAAAATTCAGGGGTTAGAGTAAGTGCTGTTTTACCCGGTGCGACCTTAACTGCTTCTTGGGATGGAGTAGATTTACCCAAAGAACGATTTATTCCTGCAGAAGATATTGCAAGTACCATTTTTGGCGCCTACCAACTTTCGCCTTCTACGGTCATTGAAGAAATTTTAATTCGCCCTCAATTAGGTGATATTTAATAGACAATACCATGCAACCATTAGCTGAACGAATGCGTCCTTCCAAATTGGAAGATTATATTGGTCAAGATCATTTAATGGGTCCCAATAGTCCATTAAGAAAAGCATTAGATGCAGGGCATTTACCTTCGTGTATTTTATGGGGTCCTCCAGGTGTTGGAAAAACAACACTTGCCTCTCTAGTGGCAAATACCTTAAAAAGGCCATTTTATACACTCTCAGCGATACAATCAGGCGTAAAAGAAGTTCGAGAGATCATTGAACTTGCCAAAAGAAATAAACTATTTGATAGTCCTTCCCCCATATTATTTATCGATGAAATACATCGTTTTTCAAAATCACAACAAGATTCATTGCTCGGTGCGGTTGAAAAGGGAATCGTTACATTGATTGGAGCAACGACAGAAAATCCATCTTTTGAGGTAATTTCAGCGCTACTTTCCCGATGTCAAGTATATGTATTGGAGGCGCTAAAAGTGGAAGATCTTCAAAAAATGTTGGATAAAGCAATTTTGACAGATCCATTATTTATTTCAAAAAAAATAACTTTAAAAGAAACAGAGGCTCTTTTTCACTTTTCTGGTGGAGATGGCCGAAAATTATACAATCTATTTGAGCTCATTGTTTCTTCAGAAAATAGCCCAAAAATCACCATAACCAACTCGCTTGTAACCGAGCGTTTACAAAACAATTTGGCTTTGTATGATAAAGATGGAGAGCAGCATTATGACATCATTTCAGCATTTATCAAGTCGATCAGAGGTTCAGACCCTGATGCTGCCATCTATTGGCTAGCAAGAATGTTGGCTGGAGGAGAAACATTGGAATTTATAGGACGACGCTTATTAATACTTGCTGCCGAAGATATTGGTTTGGCAAACCCAAATGCCTTGTTATTGGCACAATCTTGTTTTGAATCTATCCGAGTAATAGGAAACCCCGAATCAAGGATAATTTTAGCTCAAACTGTCATCTACTTAGCAACCTCTGCAAAAAGTAATTCAGCCTATCAAGCCATCAACTCAGCTTTGCAATTTGTTCAGCAAACAGGAAATCTTCCAGTACCCTTGCATCTAAGAAACGCCCCTACCAAATTAATGAAAGATTTGAATTATGGAGCTGATTATAAATATCCACATGATTACCCTGGAAATCATGTCGCTCAAAATTATTTTCCTAGCATGAATGAATATCCTCAATTTTATCATTCAGGACAAAACCCTGCGGAAGAAAAAATCAATGAAATTCAGAAAATCAGAAAAAAACAAAATTAATCGTGACATTCCATCATGAGCAATGCACCTGATTGATAGGATATTTTCACCATTCCGTCTTGCTTCGACTCATTACTTGAACTCGTTTGGATACCCAAGGCTAACTTCTCATGGTTCAAATCATACAATAGTCCTGAACTTTTAACGTGATGCGCTTCACCCAATGGCATAATCGACAAAGGAGTTTTGGCTGGATACCATTTCTCAAAGACTTTTGGTAATGGATAAATCAAAGAATAATCATCAATCATAACAATTTTCAACCGATCTGAATATCGAACCATGGAATGAAAATTATTTAAGGTATGATCCATTCGTTTTCCTGTTGCCCAAACAACATTAACAGCCGAATGTCCCTCTTCCAACAAATAATCAAATGCTTTTTCTAAATCGGTTTTGTCTTGATTCGGCGTGAAAACACGTTTCATCGGATAAGAAGATAAGTCTATTTCGTCTAATACTATTTCACGATCAAAATCCCCTAACCATACATCTACCTTTACTCCTAACTGATACACATGTTCCAAGGCACCATCTAAGACTACGACAGTCGGAGTCCATTCCAACAACTGATTTAAGATATCCATGGAGCACATTTGTCCATTGGCTATGATTAGTGCAGGTTCTTGTTTTTCCCGAATGATGTGATGTGAAGACATGATTAAGCGTTAAAATCAGACTTTCCGCCTGTTTTATAAAGTAATTTTGTCTCTTTAATGATAATCCCTTTTGAAACAGATTTACACATATCATAAATCGTCAATGCCGCAACACTCGCTCCTACCATCGCTTCCATTTCAACTCCTGTTTTTGCAGCCAAACGACAAAGACAATGAATTTGCAATGAATCTTCCAATACTTCAATTTCAAATTTGCAAGCATCTAATCCCAAAGGATGACAAAGAGGAATCAAATCTGCCGTTTTTTTCGCAGCCATTGTCCCAGCTAAAATAGCAGTTTGTAAAATGCTACCTTTTTTATTTTCCCAGCCTATTTTCACAAAACTATCTACTACATCCTCGCCTAGCCATACAATTGATTGAGCTTTTGCTTCTCGAACTGTTTCTGATTTATGACTTACATCTACCATTCCGGGTTGACCAGAAGGATCCAAATGTGAAAATGTATCTCCCATGACTCAATTTTTAAAAAATAAAAAACAAAAATACATCAGATTGAATCATTTTACTGATTTTTTTTCCAAATTTATGTATGATTAAAAATTCCGCCATGATAAGTCCTGAAAAAGCTTTTGAAATAATTCATTCAATTCCCCTACCTGAATCATATCAAACTTTAGCCATCGAAAATTGTATTGGATATCCATTAGCTGAAAATATTTTTGCAGATAGAGACTTTCCTCCTTTTGATCGAGTTATGATGGATGGAATTTGTGTCAAAGATTTTGGTCAAAATGAATGGCCCATTGAAGCCATTGTATTTGCTGGTGAAAAACAAATCGAACTTAAAAATCACTCTGCAGCTATTGAAATAATGACAGGTGCGGCTTTACCGAAAAATTGCACGACTGTCATTAAAATAGAAGATCTTGATTTTTTCGAAAAAGAAGGTTCAAAATGGGTAAAATTAAAAGATGGTATTTCGGCAGAAAACAATCAATTCATTCATTATCAAGGGATGGATGCCAAAAAAGGAGAAATAATTGTTTCAAATCAAACTATACTTGGGCCCATTGAAATCGCATTAGCCGCTTCTGTCGGTAAAACAGAATTAAAAGTAGTGGCAAAACCCAACATTGGCATTTTCTCCTCTGGCGATGAAATAGTAAATATATCTGAAACGCCATTAGACCATCAAATTCGAGTTTCGAACTCAGTGATGATACAAGCGAAATTAAAATCCTTGGGATATCAAACAGAAATCGCACATTTAATTGATGAGAAATCAAGCATTTTCAATACGTTGGAAAAAGCTCTACTAAAGAACGATATTTTGCTTATCTCAGGTGGTGTATCTGCTGGAAAGAAGGATTTTTTACCAGAGGTTCTTAATGAATTAGGTTTTGAAACCCTCATTCATAAAATTGCGCAAAAACCTGGAAAACCGCTTTGGGTTGGAAAAAATAAAGAAGGGAAAGTAATATTTGCATTCCCAGGAAACCCTATATCGACCTTGGTTTGTTTTTATGCCTATTTTCTTCCTTGGATTCAAGAGAAAGAAGTTTTTATGGGTAATATCAATTGCCATAAATTACCCAAAGCATTTGAAAAATTAGGACATTGGATTCCAGTTCAACAAAACAAGGAAAATGGTTTTTACGAAAGATTGACGCATAATGGTTCTGGCGATTTAATTCATTGGCAAAAAGCCGACGCCTTAATTTATCAGGCATCAAATTCAATCCATACATCTTTACCTTTTATTCCGCTAAAATAATGAATATGGAATTAATCCTTCATCAATTTAATCTTCCTTTAAAACATACATTCACGATTACACATGAATCTAGAGATGTGCAACCAACGCTGATTGTAGAATTAAAATGGCATGGTAAAAGTGGTTTCGGCGAAGCAACGGAAACGCCCTATTATGGAGTCAGTATGGATAAAATGATCAATCAATTGAATAACATTTTACCTCTTTTACCTAATGATTATTTACCACATCCCAATGATTTTTGGCAATTAATGTCCAAAGAATTACTCGATGACCACCCCTTTGCACTTTGTGCATTAGATGTAGCTTATTGGGATTTATGGGGCAAAACACACAATAAAAAACTATACGAAATTTGGGGATTAAGTACCGAAAACAACCCCATCACTGATTATACCATTGGCATTGACACCATAGAAAAAATGGTTGAAAAAATGAAAGAAATGCCTTTTCCTTTGTATAAAATCAAATTAGGCACTGAAAACGATATTGAAATCATCAAAGCTCTTCGTAAAGAAACCGATGCCATTTTCAGAGTAGATGCCAATACCGCTTGGTCAGCAAAGCAAACCATACAATTTGCTCCCGAATTAAAAAAATTAGGTGTAGAGTTTATTGAACAACCTTTGAAAGACAAAGATTGGGAAGGAATGAAACTCATTAAAGCACAATCTGTATTACCTATCATCGCTGATGAAAGCTGCATAATAGAAGAAGATGTAGAAAAATGTGCTAATTACTTCGATGGGATTAACATCAAATTGATGAAATGCGGAGGAATTACTCCTGCATTAAGAATGATTCAAAAAGCAAGAAAATTGAATCTTAAAGTCATGGTGGGCTGTATGACTGAATCAACCATCGGTTGTTCGGCAATTGCCCAATTATTACCTTTGCTGGATTACGTCGATATGGACGGTTGCCTGCTAGTCGATGATCAAATATCAACTGGCATAAGCATCGAATATGGCAAAGTGATTTATTCTGAATTGGCTGGAACGGGCGCAAATTTGAAATAATATGACGAATTATAGTATTACCCAAAATTGTTTGCCCGAAAAAATCATACAATACCAAGGAGAAAATAAAATTTGGTTGGGAGGAACCAATTATTTAGGGATTGGTTTTCATCCTTTGTTTCAAGAAAAATTAAAGAAAGGAATCGAATTATTTCCTCAAAATTGGGGTAGTTCCAGAAGAAATAATTTACAATTAGATATTTGGGGAAAATTTGAAGATCAACTTTCAGAAGCATTTCCAAGAAAAAGTGTTGCCTTATGTTCTTCTGGAATGGCAGCCGCACAAACAGCCCTGTATTTTATTCAAAAAAATCATCCACAATTAAGTCCCAATTTAGCACCTTTCACTCATCCAGCGTTATGGATGCCTCAGGCAGAAGTTACGAAAAGAACTTATAAAGATTGGGTAGAAAATATTTCTCAAACGAATAATCAATTATATGGTTCAGATGGAATTGGGGCACCTATCGTTCAAGAATTTGAACTAGATTGGACAAAAAAAACAAGTCCCAATTCATTTATTGTCATAGATGAATCACATCGATTTGGATTAAAAAACATTCATTTAGAAAGCCCAAGTACCATAGTTCAAACAGCTTCTCTTTCAAAAGCCTATGGAATTCCTGCAGGCATGATCATTGGTCCTAAAGATTGGATAGAAGAATTAAAAAAAGATCCATTTTGGGTGGGTACCTCACCTCCCAATCCTGCCTTTATATATGCCAGTTTAAATGCACATGAAGCATACGAAGAACAAGTTGCCTTACTAAACGAAAGAATTCAATACTTTCAAAACTTGTTACCTATTTCCTCAACTAGTGCTATCCAAAGGGTAGAAAATTATTCCGGATTCAGTTGCAAAGAACCCGAACTTTTTGAACACTTATTAAAGGATGGATTTTTAGTCAATCAATTTGCCTATCCAAATCCAAATGCCCCTGCCATTTGCAAAGGCATTATTCACCCCCTTTTGTCAATGGAGCAAATTGAGTTATTAGCCAATTCGTTTAACAAATTTCAGGCTTCTTTATAAATTAAAATCACCCTAATTTCTTCGCTTTTTTATTAGAATACCAAAGAACAATCAAGCCAAAAGCTACGGCTGGGATAGATAATTGTTGACCCATATTTAAACTTAACTGATTTTCGAATTCACTTTGATTTTCTTTCAAAAACTCATAGAAAAATCGAAGTGTAAATAAAATAATCATAAAATAGGCTGTCATTAATCCTTCTTGCGTTTTTTCCTTTTTCTTATTCCAAAACCACATTAAAAAGGCAAAAATCACTAAACACGAAAGTGCTTCATATAATTGCGAGGGATGTCGCGGTACAACATGGCCTAAATCGCCCGTTGAAAACTCTAAATCTCTAAAAAAACGAAATCCCCAGGGTAAATCCGTTGGTTTTCCAACAATTTCGGAATTCATTAAATTTCCCATTCGGATAAAAAATCCACCTAAAGCAACGGTAGGAACAACGCGGTCGGTAACGTACAAATAAGACTGACTTGGGTTTTTACGTACATATAAATAAAAAGCTGTAAATAAGCCAATGGCTGCACCATGAGAGGCTAATCCAGAAAAAGGGGGAGTAATCATTTGAAGAAAAAACTTACCTGGATTTTCTTGAAGTAAAGGAAATTCATAGAAAAAATAGTGTCCTACCCTCGCCCCTATCACTGTAGCTACCATAGCATACATCAATAATTGATCAGCTTGTTCAACAGGTCTACCTTCCTTTTTAAAAATATAACTTAACACTTGAAAACCAGCCAAAAATGCTGTCGCAAAGCATAATCCATACCAACGAATGGAGAAACCGAATAAATTAATTATTTCTGGATCAGGATTCCAATCAACGAACGTGATGATCATATTCAATAGGGTGTTATTTCAGAAGATTAAATCAAAATTAAGACAATTTTAATAAATTATCTTCATGAAAAATTATTTATGCACCTTTCGTAAAATTTGAAAACTCACTTTTTTAATCACTTTTGCAGGATATAATTTATGAGGAAAGCCCATTGAATAGGCATTTAACCCAATCATAAATAATAGAATAGTAAAAATAAAGGCTTTTTTTGACATCCGTTTGTTGAATTGATGGACAAATATATAAAACAAATAGTACTTTGCAATACAAGGTACTATAAATTATAAAATTTGTTTTAACACAAATTGTATCCAAGATGCGCCGATTCGTCGACAAGTTGCATTTTCAAATGATTTTTTTGAGATATTTGAGCACAAATCACGAGTGTTACGTTTAAAACTAATTTTAAATTCAAAAAAACATGAAAAACATTCTTTTAAACTCCGCCTTTATCCTTTTGATTGGTATGGCATCTTGCTCCAAGGAGGATGCTTTAAATCCAACAAGTCAAAGTCAAGAAATTCCAACAGCAGTTGTACAATCTGTTACCTCTGCGTTTCCTACAGCTCAAGTAAATTATACTGTTATCAAATCGAATAGTTTATATGGAGCTGATGTACAGACGACAAGTTCTGGTTCTGATAAACAATTAATTTTAGATGGTTCTGGCAAAATCAAAGAATCTTCTACTCAAATTAATCAAGCAGATTTACCAAAAACAATCTCAGATTATTTAGAAGCAAATTTCAAAGGGTTCACCTTCGGAAAAGCTTTCAAAAAAACAACGGGTACAATTGGCTACCGAGTTGACATTCAATTTAATGCTGAGCGTTATTCTTTATTCTTCGACGAAGCAGGAGCTTTGGTTTCGCAAATCAAAGGAATGGCAGGCAAACAAGGAGGAAAAGGAGAACGTCCTGCCCCTGCTGCAACGCAAGTGGCTTTAGCTGATCTTCCAACAGCTGTTCAAACAGCGCTTGCTGGGTACACATTTAAAAGTGCTGTTGTCATGGTAGATAAAAATAATGTAACAAGATACCATGTACATGCCGAAAAAGACGGAATTGTTTATGATTTAGATTATGATTCAACTGGAAAATTACTTGAATCGCATCAAGAGAATGGCAAAGGTGCAGTTGTTACTAAAACAGAACTAACAGTTTTGCCAAATGAAATCAAAACCTATTTGAATACAAATGCCGCTGGATGGGTTCTGAAAAATGCAGTTATAATCAAAAAAGATAGTGTTGCTATTCATTACCACGTTGTAGTAACAGTTGGTGGCAATACATTAACTTATATGTTTGATGGTAATTACAATGCAATTCAAAATGCAGGAAAAGGTCCAAAAGACAACCCTACTCCTCCAAATTATGTTGTAACAGAATTAACCAAAACTCAATTATCTGCTGCAATTATCACTTACCTAGACACCAATTACGCTGGCTGGACTTTAGATAAAGCTGTTAGTATTTCTAAAGATTCAATTGTTGATGAATATGAGGTGTTTATTACGTTGAATTCAAAGAAATACAAAATTGAGTTCGACGAAACAGGAAAATTTGAAAGTGCTCGCTTGTTATAATAATTAGGTTTATTTGTTTTAAAAGGCTTGCATTCGCAAGCCTTTTTTTTGTACTTTGTTTCATGCAAGATATTGAACCATCTTATCAGTGGGAGAGCATTTATAATGCTTCACATGACCCAAAATCACCTTTCTTTGGTAGAAAATATTCTCAAACAACCTATGAGAATGATATTTATGGATACTATATTCATCCACTTTGGGACGAAATTGATTCCGAAACACTTTATTGTAAAATCCTGTTTACAGATTATCAAAATAAATATACCATCATCGAATTATTTGGCGAGTGGAATGATACATTACACAATGATATCATGCTTTTAAAAAGAAATGTGATTGATCATTTAATTAACCAAGGAATTAAATATTTCATTTTAATTGGGGAAAATGTTTTAAATTTCCACGGTACATTGGAAGACGATTATTATGCTGAATGGTTTGAGGAGGTAGAAGAAGGTTGGATTGTTGGAATTAATTTTGCCGAATTTGTTACGAGAGAATGGACTAAATACAAATTAGATTATTACATCAATTTTGGAGGAAGTTTAGATTGTGAAAATTGGAGAACTGCAAAGCCTGAAATTTTATTTTCAGTTGTTGACCAAACCATTGCAAAACGCTTAAATTAAACAAAGAGCAGGACAATACTTTCAACCAATCATTTAACTTTACATTTTAAACAAATTTAATATTATGAAAAAATTACTTACAATCGCTTTGCTTATGATCAGCATGTTTTCATTTGCGAAAAAAACGGATTCTAGATATTACGAATTAAGAATTTATTATTGCCATCCTGGTCGTTTAGATGCTTTAATTACTCGTTTCACGAACCACACGACCAAAATTTTCGAAAGACACGGAATGACCAATGTTGGATATTGGATTCCAAATAAAAACGAAAGTAATGCCCTTTATTACATTCTTTCATACCCAAGCCAAGCAGAAAGAGATTCTTCTTGGAAAAAATTTGGAAGAGATCCAGAATGGAAAGAAGTTTCTAAAAAATCGGAAGAAAGTGGTAAAATTGTGGCGAAAGTGGAAAGTATTTTCATGAAAGCGACTGATTTTAGTCCAAAAATCAAACCATCGTCCAAAGGAACTGATAGAACTTTTGAAATGAGAACATATACTGCTACTCCTAATAATTTGGAAAATGTATTAAGTAGATTTAGAAATCATACAGTCAAACTTTTCAAAAAGCACGGTATGCAAAATATTGCTTATTTCACAACCATTGAAAAAGACCCTAATGCACAAGGAAAACTACTTTATTTCTTGGCTCATGATAGTGAAGATGCAGGAAAAGCTTCTTTTGATAGTTTCAGAAAAGATCCAAATTGGATTAAAGTAAGAGATGAATCAGAAAAAAATGGAAAAATTGTAGAAAAAGTAGAATCTATC